>NZ_JAFZKX010000032.1 GCF_017551775.1 Fibrobacter sp.
CCTTCCGTCTTGGTGCTTTCGAAGCGGAGCAACTTCTTGAGTTCGTCAAGATGTTCCCAGTTCATGTAGAAGCCTTCCTTCAGCACCATGCCGAGTTCGCGCCACCAGGCGTTGTACTTGGCGCTGTCCTTATCGGCCATGTTCTGCAGGGAGTCGAGCACCTTCTTGATCACGTGCTTGCGAATGTTGGTGATGATCTTGTTGTTCTGCAAGATTTCACGGGACACGTTCAACGGCAAGTCTTCGCTATCCACCACGCCGCGCACAAAGCGGAGCCAAGGCGGCAGCAGGTCCTTGCAGTCGTCCATGATAAAGACCTTCTTCACGTAGAGCTTGAGGCCATGCAAGGCGTCGTTGTGCCAGATGTTGAACGGAGCCTTGGATGGAATGTAGACGAGGCTCCAGAATTCCTGGGAACCTTCGGCGTGGCTGTGGCTCCAGGCGGCCGGTTCGTCGGCTTCGTGGCTGATGACGTTGTAGAAGTCCTTGTACTGTTCTTCGGTGACTTCCTTTTCGCTCTGGCGCCACAGGGCCTGCTTTTCGTTCAAACGTTCTTCGGGCTTGTTCTCAATTTCGCCCTTGTCGTTCTTCGTCGGTTCCGGGTGGAAGTAGATGCCGTAAGAGACAAAGCCGCTGTACTTCTGCACGATGTCCTTGATTTTCCATTCGCTCGCGAAGTCTTCGGCGTCCTCGTCGTCCTTCAGGTACAATGTAATCTTGGTGCCGACCTTGTCGAGCGGGGCTTCGGAAATCTCGAAGTCGCCGGTGCCTTCGGAGGCCCACAGGTAACCCTGCGTTTCGCCGGCCTTGAGCGTGAGGACTTCGACCTTCTTCGCGACCATGAACACGGAGTAGAAACCCACACCGAACTGGCCGATGAGATCGACGCTGCCCTTGTCGCCTTCCTTGAGGTTCTTGATAAAGTTCTTGGTGCCGCTACGGGCGATGGTACCCAGGCAGTTGATCAGGTCTTCCTTGTTCATGCCGATACCGTTGTCTTCCACAACGATACGCTTGCCTTCCTTGTTCACCGAGATATCGATGCGGAGCTGTGTGCCCACGGGCAAAAGTTCTGCGTTCGAGAGCGAAAGGAAACGGCGCTTGTCCAGCGCATCCGCCGCATTCGAAACGAGTTCGCGGAGGAAGATTTCCTTGTTGCTGTAAAGGGAGTTGATCATCAAGTTCAGCATGTCGCGAACTTCGGTCTGGAATTCCATCTTCTCTGTTGCCATTATTTATCTCCGTTTGCGTTAAAATTTGAAGCAAGAAACGCAACAAATGTTTCAAAATGAAACAAAACGTGCGCCTCCGCTATGCTTTCGCGGAGTATATTGCAATAACCGTGCCAATGTTGGCCGGTTGCTGGGAATGGCTAGAATATCGGCGTCTTGCTTTTTTCGCCGGCGATTTCGCGGACGAGTTTCGGCACGAGGTAGCCGGGCAGGCGCTTGCGGATTTCGGCAATAAGCGAGAGCGCTGTTTCGTCGCTGGCCTCGAAGTGCGCGACTCCGTTCGCATGGTCCAGCTGGTGCAGGTAGTAGGGGAGGACTCCCTGCATGAACAACCTGCGGCTCAGGGATTCCAGCGTTTTCGCGTTGTCGTTTACGCCCTTCAATAGCACGCTCTGGTTCAAAAGCGTCCAGCCGGAAAATTTAAGTTGTCCGAAAACGACCTGCGATTCTTCGTCGAGTTCGTCCGGGTGGTCCACGTGCGATACGAGCACGCATTCGAAGCGTGCGGACAGTTCTCGCAAGAGTTCGAAGTGCTGCATTACGAGGTCGGGCCGCATTACGGGGAGCCTCGTGTGGATGCGGAGCGTGGTGACCGAGCCGTGCATGGCGATAGCTTCCACGAGGTCGCGGAACTTCCCTGGACTTAGGGTGAGCGGGTCGCCGCCCGAAAGGATTACTTCCCAGATATCGCTATGCGTGTCGAGCCAGTCGCTTACCTGTTTGGCCACGTCGGGATTGCTCTGGAAGGGATAGTTCTTGCGGAAACAGAAGCGGCAACGGGCACCGCAGGTTGCGGTCGAGACAATCAGCGCCCGTCGGTCGTACTTCTGGATGACGCAATCCGCCTTGCCCGCGGGCAGGTCACCCACCGGGTCGTCTACGAATCCGGGAACGTTCGCGAGTTCGTCGCGGGTTGGCAAAATTTCGCGTAGCAGGGCTTCGGGCTCGCTGGCCTTCTTGATGAGGTCGGCGTAGTGCTTCGAGCAAAGGAAAGGAAACTTGGGGCTCAGGTCCAGTTTGTCGGGTGTGGCTGCGTTTGCGATGGCTTCCGCACATCCTGTGCCCAGATACTCTAAAAATTCGGGAATTTGCGTGAAAACTTTTTCGGCGTCGTCCATTATATTGCTAAATTTAGAATCAAAATCAACAAGAGGATAATATGGGTACTGTAAGCACCAACGAATTCCGCAAGAAACTCAAGATTATGGTTGACGGTCAGCCGTACGAAATCATCGAAAACCAGTTCGTGAAGCCGGGTAAGGGCCAGGCCTTTAACCGCGTTCGCATCAAGAACCTGGTGACCGGCCGTACGCTCGAACGTACCTGGAAGAGCGGTGACACTGTCGAAGAAGCCGACGTGACCTACACCGAAATGACTTACCTTTACAACGACGGTTCTACCTGGTACTTCCTGGACAACACCACTCAGGAAACCATGGAAATCTCCAAGGAAGCTCTCAATGGCTGCGAAGTCTGGCTCCTTGACGGCGCTACCGTCGAAGTGACCTGGTGGAAGGACCCGAAGACGGGCTCTACCCTCCCGATCGAAGTTATCCCGCCGACCTTCGTCGACCTCATGATCGTTGAAGCTCCTCCGGCAGTTCAGGGCAACACCAGCGGTAACGTGATGCGCGAAGCCATCCTCGAAACCGGCGCCAAGGTGATGATCCCGCTGTTCATCGAGAACAACACCAAGATCCGCGTGGATACCCGCGACGGTTCTTACCTCGAACGCGCAAAATAAGACCGCTCGTTCGTCGTTTCGGGTGCGGAACCTCCGGTTCCTCACTCGCTCTCGCAACCACGCTCGGTTAATACCGAGCGTTTGTTGCTCACGGTAATTTTAGCGTGTCATCCTGGAGCGCGTAGCGCGATAGGATCCATACAAATTTCGCCTCGTCCTTACGACGAGGCTTTTTGACGCCTACGGTGTCCGCTCTTGCGTTCGGTCATATCGGCAAACAAGTTTGCCGCCGCGACTCTCACTTGAGGGCTTTTCTTATATTTTATGCAGGTAATAGGAGGAAACATGATGCTTTTTCGGTGTCATCCTGGAAGGAGCCGTAGGCGACTGATAGGATCCATGGCGTTTCTTTGTGCCGCGATGTTTGTCGCTTGCGGTGACGACGACGGCGATTTCGCGACTCGTCCTTCGGACGGTTCGTCTTCGAGCGTGTGCAAGGACTGCGATGACGAGTCTTCGTCCAGCGTCACACCGAAGTCGAGCGATAGCGAGACAAGCGTGTCCAGTAGCAGCACTAAGTCTAGCAGCAGCTCGGAATATATAAGGGTGCCATGTAATGTCGAGACAGATGAGAACTGCTTTAAGGATGACCGCGATGGTCAGACATACAAGACTGTGAAGATTGGCGATCAGGTATGGATGGCGGAGAACCTTAACTACGAAACGGATAATAGTTTCTGCTACAACGATTCTGCCGAGTATTGTGAAAAGTACGGGCGCCTTTACACATGGGCCGCGGCGATGGACAGTGCGGGCATATGGAGCACGAACGGCAAGGGCTGCGGCTATGGCAAGAAATGTGATGTCGATTCGACGGACTCAGCGACCTTGGTGCGTGGAGTTTGTCCTGAAGGTTGGCATTTGCCTTCGCATACGGAATGGTATATCCTGTTCATGGCGGTGCGCGCATCGATCGCCGGAACAGAACTCAAGTCCACGTCCGGTTGGTACGACAATGGCAACGGCACGGATGATTTCGGGTTCTCGGCGCTCCCTGCTGGCCTCATGCATGGTGTTGGGCATTACTACGACGAGGGCGACTTCGCCTACTTCTGGAGTTCTACAGAGGGCGGTGGCGACTACGCGTACGACATGTACTTGTTCAGCGACTACAACGATGCGCGCCTGGGCGACGACTACAAGGACCACGGATTTTCAGTCCGTTGCCTCAAGGACTAATTTTAGGAGGAAGTATGTTTAGAATGTCATTGCACAAGTGCATGACTCGGCGGCTCAGCCATGCCAGTCTTGTAAACAGACTGTCGCGGCATTCGCCTTGTATGTCATTGCGAGGGCGAGTAACGACCGCGGCAATTTCTTGCCTGCTTTTCCTCGTAGCCTGTGGCGGCGACAGCAGCTCATCTAAGGGTACTGAACCTGCAGAAGTGTCTGACATTATCGTGGATTCGTTTGATGATCTGCTGGTTTGTAGCGACAAACGTGAAGGCGCAACAGCTTATGTGAAGGACAAAAAGACCGCCTACGTCTGCAAAAACGGCGATTGGGTTGTTGATGATGACGAATTTTCTTCATCTAGCGTAATGGACGAAACATCCTCCTCTTCACGCCATTGCGAGGACTGCAAGGACGAAACAACCTCTAGCAGCAGTACAAACAAGACGAATTCTTCCTCGAGTGCTGTCAAAGGCTCCAGCAGTAGCATTGACTCGGCGAAATCCTCCTCTTCCGTCACTCTGAGTTCTTCGTCCTCTGACATAAACGTCATCGAGGAATCTGGTAGTAGCGCAGATTCGTTGAATTTATTCTCCAGCGATAGCGGGGAATCCAGCAGTAGCTCTTCCAGCAGCAGTGACAATCTTCTTCCGCCGCCACTCAGCTCTTCCTCCGTCATTCCGAGCAGTAGCGAAGAATCCAGTAGCAGTATAGACTTGGTGCAATCCTCTTCCAGCGTCAAGGATGAATCCTCCTCTTCCGTCATTCCTGGCACCGACCCGGAATCTAGCAGTTCGTCTGTTGAGCTGAGTTGTTCTGCGCTTTTAGAAGGAATAGACGGCTGGAGCTGGGATATTCCTAAGAAATGTCGCTTCAATTTGGATATAACCTACGGCATCATGACAGACACCCGCGACGGACAAACCTACAAGACCGTAAAGATTGGCGACCAGACGTGGATGGCCGAAAACCTGAACTATGCCGATAGCGCGAAGACCCCGAGCCTGTTGAAGCGCAGCTGGTGCTTTAACAAAGTTGCTGCCAATTGCGCCGTGGCAGGACGCCTTTACACCTGGGCGGCGGCGATTGATTCGGTGAGGCTCGCAACCGATGCAGAAAACCCGCAGGACTGCGGTTACGGCAAGACCTGTACGCTCCCGGCAACGGTCCAGGGCATTTGCCCCGACGGCTGGCACTTACCGACTCGAGAGGAATGGAACACCTTGTTTACCGAGGTGGGCGGAGAATCGACAGCAGGCGAAATTCTCAAGTCGCAGACGGGCTGGTATGACAACGGCAACGGTACGGATGGCGTGGGCTTTTCTGCGTTGCCTGCCGGCCGCAGGTACAATGGCAAATTCGACCAAGATGGTGAATGCGCCAACTTCTGGGGTGCCTTTGAGTTCAGTAGCGGCAACAGCGCATACCGCTTGCACTTGTACTACAACCTCAAGGACTATCGCATGCTCAACGACAACAAGCGCGACGGGGCTTCAGTTCGTTGTCTAAAGGACTAGCTACATTTAATGCAACGATTCGTGTGATGAAGTGATGGATCCTTCGACGCGATGCCTAGCGGCATCTTGCTCCTACGAACCTAACTCAACTAAGGCAACAGAGTTGCCAAGTTTCGTATAGCTCAGGATGACACGACCGTTCTGAAGACCCGAGCGACTTCGTCCGGGTTGTCGCTTTTTAGCCAGGTGAACGTCTCTGTGCCGCGCTCGCTCCTGCCGAAGTTTTTTTAACGAGCTATCCTGATGGTAAAATCGAAGTTGTGGCTTGTGGTGATGAGGTTGTCGTCATCATCAGAATCATATTTGCCGAAGGCGTAACTGAACACAAAGCCGGTTTTCCATCGCCTGTTGAACCAGTAGTCGTAACCCACTTCAATACGGGCAAAGGTGTTGCTGAAACTATCTATAGAGGGATTGTTAAAGTAGTAGGTGTAATCAATTAAGTAATTTCCTTTCTTGTGTTCTTGTACCTTTTGGACGGCGCCACCAACGCAAAGTCCTAAATATAGGCCGTAAAGATTGCTTTCTTTGTCCTGGAATGGATAAATTTCTGCACCGAGCCCTAATAGGCTCCTCATGCTCATTACGTCAGCATTTGTTTCTTTCTTATCGTTGGAGGAACTTTCGAAGGTCCCATATCCGATGCCGAGTCCAAAAGCTCCATAAATAGAGATTCTGTTGGCGAAGTAATAACCGAACCGGTTTTCGTTGTAAGGAAGAGATTGTCCGCTAAATGTATGAATTGTTTTTTTGTTATGCCAATCGTTTTCGGTATTGCTTAATGATGCGATGCCGATTGAGAATCCTATTGAAAAATAGAATCCCCGGCGGGCGTGGTAGTTGATGTCATTTGTTAACTGTTTGAGTTGTTCTGAGGTTAATGCCATGCTGCTGTCGGCGACGGCTTCAGGCTGCTCCTGTTTGTCTTTCCAAATAAAAGTTGAATCTTTAATCCCTTTGGCGGCTCGATCATTTTCGACATACGCGCCCATATCCCAGGCATATGCATGAGCTGCAAAAATAAGTGCTAAAAACGAGAGGGAAAAAAACTTCTTCATCAGTATTTCCCCTTTTTATTTTATTGCTTCCCTAAATACCCTTGCGACTTCGTCCGGGTTGTCGCTCTTGAGCCAACTGAGCGTTTCGGTGCCGCGGTAGCTCCAGGCGAAGATGTTGTCGATGCCGGCCTGGCGACTTTCCTCGACAGCGATGGCGAGGTCGTTCTCGCGGCCCGCTTCTATCTGGTAGGCCTTCACCCACATTTGCGTCGCCTTCCCGTAGCGTGCGGCGACATCCGTGAGTTTGCGTGCCGTTTCCGCGTATTTTTCTCGGACCCATTCCTCGGTGGCGCCGCGTTCCCAGTACGGGTCGGACGCCACTTCGTCTACGCTTGCAAGGCCAGCGACTTTGCCCCAGTCGTCGAGACCTGCGGGGAACCACGGCGGCAGCATGCACACGCAGTTCCGCTTCCCGCGGGCGTGCACGTCTTCTGTCATTTCTTTCAAGAAGTCGATGAGGCTGTCCTCGCGGAATTTCTGCACGTCTTCAGTGAGTTCCGCGGGCATCTCGTAGCCGAACCTGGCGCGGAATTTTTCGCGGCACTTTTCGCACCGGCAGCTCCAGTTTTGGAGCCCGCCCTTCTCGAAATAAAAGTGCGGCTCGTCCCAGAAAATCGTGTCGACCTTCGTCGCGCAGACGGATTCAATCCAGCGGTGCATGTAGGCTCGGAATTCGGGATGGTTCGGGCAGGCGGCGACTTTCGGCTTGCCGTCGAGCGCCACCTGGCACAAGTCGTGGTTCCTTGCCGATAGTTCGGAATATGCTTCACCGCCAAAGACGCGGCCCACTCCCCAAGGGTTCACGTAGACTTTCAGGCCCATGTCTGCAGACGCATCCACGATTTCTTTCATGGTGCCGTAATAGTACTGCTGGTCTTCTTCGCTCCATGTGTGGAGTACTGCGTTGAAGCCAGCCGCCTTGATGTCGGCCATGTCGGCCAAAACGTGCTTGGGCGTGCGCACGCCAAAGTAACTTACACCCTTAATCATGCGTAAAATTTAATATTTAAGTTGTTAGTTCCTAGTTACTAGTTTCTAGAATTTCTGGTATCAAGAAGCTTCTTGTAATCGGAAATACTAGTAACTAAAAACTTAGAACTAGGAACTCAGGACTGGGAACTGTCGCGTAAGCGGCTAGTCTTCCGCCCACTGCGGGGTCGGAGTCTTGCGGAGCACTTGCTCGAGCGTCTCGCGCCATTCGTCTTCGTCGAGCGGGCGGCGGATCCAGTAGAGGCTGTTGTCGCG
This sequence comes from Fibrobacter sp., assembly GCF_017551775.1. NCBI lineage: Bacteria > Pseudomonadati > Fibrobacterota > Fibrobacteria > Fibrobacterales > Fibrobacteraceae > Fibrobacter > Fibrobacter sp. Next base: position 7,970 of record NZ_JAFZKX010000032.1, read on the forward strand.
GTCGTTCTGGATGGGCATGGAATCGGGAACGATTTCTACGATCCACGATTCGGGAATGCTGCTGTGGAGGCGCTTGCTGAACGCGAGGTTCACTTCGGTGGGGCGTTCGGCGTGGTCGAAGATGATGAGGGACGGAGTTTCGCCTACGATGAGCGCCGTTTCGAGAATTCCGGTAGCTTCTTCGACGGAATTGCTGGTGTACATCGTGCAGTCTTCCGCCATGTCGTTCTCGAGCAACCAGCGGAGAGTCCACTGACTCATCCGGTCAAGGCTTCCCGGCGAAGACGGCGAAATGAAGAAAATGTGTCCCATGGCCTAAAAGATAGGTATTTATTGGAGAGTGTGAATAGATTTTTTACCTTATTTTCAGAATTTATTTTCAACCCCACAAATATCGCCAACTTATCCACCACTTGTCGCCATGTTGTTTTTTCGGGGCCTGTTTCTCGGGTGTCTCTGCGAAAGGAATAAACCGCCTTTGTGCTTTTTATCACGGCATGTTTGTGCCTGGGGGAGGACTTATTTAAATTTATAGTATGTTCCCGGATCTAGGCGAATTCAGTTTTATCGATTCCTTGTTGAAGAAGTCCCTCCCGTTGGGGGCGGAGCCTCCCGTATACAGGGGCTGGCTTCCCGTGGGCGATGACTGCGCCATGTTCGATGGCTGGCTCGTGACCAAGGACCTCTCTGTCGAAGGGACGCATTTCCGCATGGACTGGTCGACTCCGGAGCAGGCGGTAGAAAAGCACATAGTGAGCAACGTGTCGGACATCTCCGCGATGGGCGGTGTCGCTAAACTCGCGATTTCGGGCATCTGCATCAACAAGTCGTGGGACGAACAGACCCGCAAGCGCATCGGCGATGCTGTCGCCGAGGGCTTCGCGAAGCGGGGGATTGCGCTTGTCGGGGGCGATACTGTCGCTGCCGCTTGCGGAATGCTTTCTACGACCCTGCTGGGCACGCTCGGTGCGCAGTCCCCCCTCATGCGCTCGGGCGCATGTGTCGGCGACGGCGTGTATGTCGCGGGTACGCTCGGGAAATCTGCCGCAGGGCTCTGGCTTTTGATGAACCACCCGGAGGCGCGGTCCGAATTCCCCGCGCTGGTCGATTACCATCTCGCCCCGTCGATAGACGAACGTTGCGGCTCGAAATTGCTCGAAATGGGCGTGCGCGGGGCCTGTATGGACATAAGCGACGGCCTTTCCTCGGAACTGAACCACCTCGCGCTTTCTTCGGGAGTTGCTATCGAAATTGAGGAACGATACATCCCGGTCGACCCCGAAGTTGAGCGGTTATGTGTGCGCTATGGCCTTGATCCTCTTGATTTTGCGTTAAATGGCGGCGAAGAATACGAACTGCTTTTCACCGATTCTGTCAAAAATGATATATTTCAAAGAAAAGATGCCCTGCCGGGCGGCGTGTATAGGATCGGAACCGTAGTCGATGGTTCTTGCGTCCGTATGCGTTGCCGTGACGGGGAGGAAAGGTATGTTAAAGCACAGGCTTGGTCTCATTTATGATAAATAACGTGAAATTAAACTTGGGCGAGCTACTGCTCCGTCAGCATGTGCTCGATGAAGACCGGTTGGCGCACGCCATCTCGGAACACAAGCGCACGGGCCTCTCGCTTGCGAAGGTGCTTGTACGCCTGCAGATGGTGTCCGAAGACACCCTCACCAGCATCCTCGGTGTGCAGATGCAGTCCGCCACCAAGATGCGTATCGGTGAAATGCTCCTTGCGCAGGGCTACATTACGCAGGACCAGCTCAACAAGGCCCTCGAGACGCAGAAGACTACGGGCAAGCGTCTGGGCCGCACTCTCGTGGAGCTCGGGTTCATGCCCGAAGAACGTCTGGTCGAAATCCTGTCGCGCCAGTTCGAAGTTCCCTACGTGAAGCTGGAGAACTTCTCGATAGACAACGACGCCTATAGCTACCTGCCCGAAGAAATGTGCAAGCAGTACAAGGTGGTGCCGCTGTTCATCTCGAAGTCCGATGACGACCGCAGGACGATGCGTGAAGCGCTCACGCTCGCGATGACCGACCCGACCAACATGCGCGTTATCCAGATAGTGAAGTTCAAGGTCAAGATGGACGTGGACGTCGTGATGGCGTCCGAAGCGGACGTCATGAAGGCTATCGAGCGCGTGTATGCAGGCCACGGCCCGCAAGAAGAATCTCTTGCCGAACTTATCGGTGAAAGCAGGGACGGCGAAGAACTCGAAACCGTCGAACGCGGCCAGGGCGGCAACGACGAGCCCGAACTTTCCGACGAAGAAGGCCGTGCGGTGGTGAAAATCGTGACGACGCTTATTCACGAAGCCATTGCCCGCCACGCTTCCGATATTCACCTGGAGCCGCAGGAAACCTTCCTCAAGCTCCGTTACCGTATCGACGGTGACCTGCAGGTGATGGCCCCGATTCCCGCGCGCCTCATGCCGCAGATCCTTTCGCGTATCAAGCTTTTGTCCAAGATGGACATCGCCGAAAAGCGTAAACCTTTGGACGGCCGCTTTACGGTGCGTTACAAGGGCTCCGAAGTTGACCTTCGTGTGAGCTCGTTCCCGATTTCTCTGCGCAAGCGCGGCGTTTGCGAAAAAATCGTTATGCGTATTTTGGACCCGAACTCGGGTCAGTTCCCGCTGAAGGACATGGGCTTCGACCCGCGCGTGCTCAAGCAGTTTATCGACGCGATTAACGCTCCTAACGGTATTGTGCTGGTGACCGGTCCTACCGGTTCCGGTAAGTCTACCACGCTTTATGCTTCTATTCGAGAAATTTTGGATTCCACGATCAACATCTCTACGATGGAAGACCCTGTGGAACTTAATATTGACGGTGTGAACCAGGGACAGATCAACAACGCCGCAGGCTTTACCTTCGCGGCGGGCATCCGCGCCTTGCTGCGTCAGGACCCGGACGTCATCATGATCGGTGAAATGCGTGACCAGGAAACTTCGTCGATGGCTATCGAAGCCGCTCTGACGGGTCACTTGGTCTTCAGTACGTTGCATACAAACGATGCCGCCGGTTCGTTCCCGCGTTTGCTGGAAATGGGCCTGGAACCGTTCCTTGTTTCTACCGCCATCAAGGGCATTCTTGCACAGCGCCTTGTGCGCCGCATTTGCAAGTTCTGCAAGGAGCCCGTGGAAATTTCCGATTCCCTGCGCGAAGAGCTGCACCTTTCTCCGGATATGCAGTTCTACCACGGCAAGGGCTGCGACAAGTGCGACGGCTCGGGCTACAAGGGACGTTGCGGTATTTACGAGTTCCTCGTTCCGAACGAATCCGTGCGTAACCTGGTCATCAAGCGTGCTTCCGGCGACGAAATCAAGCGTTGCGCCATGAAGGAATGCGACATGATTACGCTGCGTATGGACGGCATCAATAAGGCGCTGCAGGGCCTTACCACGCTTGAACAGGCGGTGGGCGCTTCTGCTCCGGACGATTGATGAATTCGCGATAAACGATAATCGAAAAATGATTGGCTATAGACAAAAGAGGATGCGATGCGTTGCTTAGTTACTGGTGGTGCGGGCTTTTTAGGAAGTCACCTTTGTGAACGGCTTTTGAACGATGGTCACGAGGTGATTTGCCTTGACAACTATTTTACGGGCCGCATGGCGAATGTTGCCCACCTGCGCGATAACAGGAACTTCGAACTCATCCGCCACGACGTGACGGAACCAATTCTCCTCGAAGTGGATCGCATCTTCAACCTCGCGTGCCCCGCGAGCCCCATCCATTACCAGTTCAATCCGGTAAAGACCATCAAGACGAGCGTGATGGGCGCCATCAATATGCTCGGCATGGCGAAGCGCGTGAAGGCCCGCATTTTGCAGGCGTCGACCAGCGAAGTCTACGGCGACCCGGCGGTACACCCGCAGACGGAAGACTACTGGGGAAACGTGAATCCCATCGGTATCCGTAGCTGCTACGACGAAGGCAAGCGCGTTGCTGAAACCCTGTTCATGGATTACCACAGGCAGAACAACGTGGACATCCGCATCGTGCGCATATTCAATACGTACGGCCCGCGCATGCTCATGAACGACGGCCGCGTGGTATCGAACTTTATAGTGCAGGCGCTCAAGGGCGACGACATTACGATTTACGGCGACGGCAGCCAGACGCGCAGTTTCTGCTATGTGGACGACCTCATTGAAGGTTTTGTGCGCATGATGAACCAGAACAAGATTATCGGACCCGTGAACATCGGGAACCCCGGTGAATTCACGATGCTGGAACTTGCGAAGGAAGTGCTCGACCTGACAGGTTCAAAGAGCAAGATCGTGTACAAGCCGCTGCCCGGTGACGATCCGAAGATGCGCCGCCCGAATATCGACTTGGCCAAGAGCGCTCTCGGCTGGGAACCGACAATCCCGCTGCGCCAAGGTCTTGAAAAGACAATCTGCTACTTCGACGAATTGCTGAAAAATAACGGCTAGCGCCCTACGATGCTGCAAATCGGGCATTCCTCGGGCTTGTGCCCGCGGGCCTTGCAGTACGTGCGACCGAAGTAGATGATTTGCAGGTGGCGCTTTTCCCATTCGCTTTCGGGGAAGACCTTTTTGAGGTCTTTTTCCGTCTGTTCAACGGAACTGCCGTCGGAGAGTCCCCAGCGCATCGCGAGCCTGTGGATGTGCGTGTCGACGGGGAAGGCGGGAATTTTGAAGATATGGCTCATCACGACGCTCGCCGTCTTGTGGCCCACGCCGGGGAGCGCTTCAAGTTCTTCGAACGATTGCGGGACCTCGCCGCCAAACTTTTCGACGAGTTCCTTGGAAAGGTTGTAGATGTTCACGCTCTTGGTGTTGAAGAAACCGCACGGCTTGATGATTTCGGCGATGCGTTCGACGCCGAGCTTGACCATCTTTTTCGGGGTATCTGCCGCCTTGAACAGAACCTTGGTCACATGGTTTACGCGGATGTCGGTGCATTGCGCGCTGAGCACTACCGCGACAAGCATCGTGTAGGCGCTGGTGTAGTCCAGCGGTATGGGCGGATTCGGAAAGAGTTCGTCCAGCTTTTCGCCGATAAACTTGATTTTGTCAGAACGCTTCATGCGGCCTCAGTTGCGTGGGCAATCAGGCTTAGTCGCAGTCGCGCGTGAAGTCCTGCTGCATGTTGAAACTCGGCATTTCGTCGGTCGGGTGGCCGACTTCGACGGCGGGGACGCCTGCGTATGTCGTGTGCGGAGGCACGTCGCAAAGCACGACAGCGCCCGCACCAATCTTGGCGCAGTCACCGATGTGGATGTTGCCGAGCAGCTGGGCGTGTGCACCGAGCATTACGCCGTTGCCGATTTTCGGGTGACGGTCGCCGACTTCATTGCCGGTACCACCGAGCGTCACGCCGTGCAAAAAGCTCACGTTGTTCCCGACGATAGCGGTTTCGCCGATGACGATGTTCGTCGCATGGTCAATCAGGAGCCCGTGTCCGATTTTGGCGGCCGGGTGGATATCCATGCCGAACTTGCGGCTTACGATGTTCTGGAGCATCTTCGCGGGGAAGGGGCGGTTTTCTGTCCAGAGGGCGTGCGCTACGCGGTAGGCCTGCAGGCCTTGGAATCCCTTGAACAGCAGGAGCGGCTCGAGGTAGCTGGTGCAGGCGGGGTCGCGCAATACGGTCGCGTTCAGGTCCTTGCAGGCGGAAACGAGCAGTTCGGGGTACTTGACGTAGAGGGCGCTGAACATTTTCTCGAGTTCCGCGCGGTCGATAACTTCACCCGCGAGCTGACAGGCTAGCGTTACGGAAAGCATGTCGGCAAAGTTCTTGCGGTTCAAAACCTGCTCTTCGAGCATGAGCTTCGAGAGCGGCTCAGATTCAGAAAGCGTGGTGGCCTCGTCGCGGAGGCGCTTTTCCATTTCATCTACGGTCATACCGCAACCAAATATAGAAATTTGCTTGGCGCTTTATGTTAAAGCAGGCTTAAAATGATGCGGGAGGGGCCCAAGCTCGGAGTTGCGAAGGCCGCACGGGCCCCTCCCTGCACCCTCCCCATCCTTGGCCGACGCCTTCCACTTATAAGACCGTTTGTTTCCGGTATGAAATTTTTTTATGTCAGATCTGAAAAAGTATATCTCTGGAAAAGATATTTGCTTGGCGCTTTATGTTAAAGCAGGCTTAAAATGATGCGGGAGGGGGAATTAGGAAAGTTCGAGCAGGGCGCGGGCGGGGATGCGGAACCAGTCGGGGCGGAATTCGAGTTCGTAGCAGGCTTCGTAGACTGCTTTTGCGAGAATGTACGGGGCTGCGGCCTGCCTGATTTCGCTGGCATCCAAGTGCGCGGCATTTGCGTAGCCTTCGAGGAAGGCGCGTTCGCAGGGGGCGGAATCTTGCCCGCTGACGGCGCTTGCGTATTGGAAACTGCGTAGCATGCCGGCGATATCGACAAGCGGTGAACGCACCGCCCTGCGGTAATCCAGTGCGCGGGTGGGTTCGCCCTCGAAATCGAGTATCTTGAATGTCGGAGCATTCCTAGCTTGCGAACCGTCACCGTCGGAAACGAGCACCTGTCCCAGGTGATAATCCCCGTGAATGCGCTGCGGGGCGAGCGGCGTGTCTGCCGTGCTGAATGAGTTTGCCGCAATTTCGCGGAGGCGCGGGAGGTTCGCTGCGACATTTTGCAGAGTTTCGCGTATGTTATGTCCGCGCATGCTATGCTCGTTCGCATCTTGCGCCCCGGTGGCATCGCGCCCTCCGGAGGGCTGCTCGCAATTTGCCGCGCTGTTTATGGCGTTCCGGATAAGAGTCTCCAGCTTGTCGAAAGGGATTTCCGGCGCTTGCGGGCTCGTTCCTGCGAGGCCTTTCAATGCGCGGTGCATTTCCGCGGTCGCTTCGCCGAGTCTGCGTGCTGCCTTCACGAAAGTTTCCTGTGCTGCCTTCACGAGCGGTTCTTGGGGTTGTGCGCCTTGCGTAAAGAACGCCCATGCGTCCTGCATGCCGGATACGCGTTCTTCGAGGATGCCAAGCGCATATTCGTTGCCCGCGGGGTCAATGTACTTGCACGAACCATAAAAATGCGGCATGGCGCTGAAACGTGTCTTTTCCAGGTGCTCGAGGATTTCGACTTCGGGATGCACGCCCGGTTGCAATCTGCGGTAGAGTTTGAAGAACAGCCGGTCGCTTGCGAATGCGGAATTGCTCTGTTCCGCATCGAGCGGGCGGATTGCCGAGAGATTTTTCTGAAGGTCGCCTTCCGCGCAACCTTCCGGCGCATTTACAGTGAAATCGCGGATGCGTTCGAAAACGATTTCTCCGGCACCGGCGTTAAACCGGGTTCTTGGCGCGGAGAATGCGGCTTCGAGAATGCCGCCGATGCAATTTTCGTTCTCGATGATTGCGTATAAATCGGGGCTGCGGTTTTCGCCGGTATCAAAAGATACGCGCACAATGGCGATGGCGTTTCCGGCGATGCTTGCGCGGGCCACTTCCGTGACGAAATCAATTTTCCCGCCTTTGCCCATGAACCAGCGCTTGTTGGCGATGTCCCGCATGTTGTCCATGTGCGGAATAATAGCAATATTACTTGCGGTTCGTCAGCGTGGGGAAATATCCCTGTTGGCGCAAGGTCGCAAGGATTTTCAGCTTGCTTGCGGTCGGTTCTTTTCCGATGCCGTCGAGCACGAATTGCGGTATGCGCTTTTGCGGCCTGAACTGCTGCGGCAAATCGCGGTAGTCACCCAGTTGCCATAGGTAGAGCATCTTGCCGATGAATTCGTCCCAGGGGAATACGTCGTCCTTGGTCAGCATGAACCGTGCCGGCTTCTTGTAATCGAGAGAATCGAGGAGCAGCGAACCGTCCTTGTAGCATGCAAAAAGCGCAGCCTGCCTCTCCGTCATCTGGGTTGCGGGCTGCGCGGGAATAGTAAGAATAAGCGACATCGTGCTCGGACTAAGCGGCAAGAACTTCGCGCTGGATCTGCGTGTACTGGTAGCTCGAAATGGAGGTAATTCTCAGTACCAGGTCGCGTGTGAGCCCCGCCTTTATGAGGGCCCTAACATAGTTCATCTTATTCATGTCGGGTGTTGTCATGGGAGCCTCTTGGAGGGTGTTTAACATCATTTTGATATTAAAAACATAGTATTTTTTTACGAAAATGGGAGGGCTATTTTGGGCCCTTTTGCAAGTTTGTATAAATGCTCACATGCGCATAAAAATGTTGATGATACTATGGCATTGATTGGTAAGGAGTTACACAAATTGTATTCCAGAACGGAATATTACGGGCTGGATTTTTGACGTGATGCGCGTCACGCAAAGAACATCAGATATTTTCAAGAACAGGGAATTCTTTGCGGTAGTCATCCAGGGAATCTTTGCCGATACGCGCGAAAATGACGCATTCTTCGTTTTCGCATGCCTCCGCGACGACTTCACCGAACGGGTTAATTATTTGTGAATTACCTGTGTAGTTTCTGTCGCTAGAAACGCAGTTGACTCCGGCGACGAATGCCTGGTTCTCTATGGCGCGCGCTTTGAGGAGCGTGTTCCAGTGCTGTACGCGTTTGCTCGGCCATGCCGCTTGTACGGTGAAAAGATTCGCGCCTTTCTTGACGGCGTCCCTGTAGATTTCCGGAAAGCGCAGGTCGAAGCATACGGTCGGCGCAATCTGCCATTCCTTTATTTTGAATAAACTAACATCACTTCCGCCGATGAATTTCCCTTGCTCCATAAAGAAGGGTTTCCGCTTGTCGTAACAGGCGAATTCGCTTGCGCTATCTGCGGTGTATACGCTGGTGTGGTTTGTTAGTTTATTCGGGCAACCGGCTATACCGGATCCCATTACGGTGCATCCTGTCTGCTGCGCGAGCCTGTGCAAAAACAGTGCGGTTTCGCCGGTACTTGCAGACGAAAAATCTTCCGCCGCTTTTTCGGGATGGAGCGGCAAGTAGCCCGTGGCGAACATTTCGGAGAGAACGATCAGGCCCTTTACCGGGTCGTCGGCATCTTTCCGGATATCGCGCGTGAGCGCCTCGACTTTCGCGAAGTTCTTAGCCTTGTCGTTTGCGGCGACTTCCATTTGGACCAGAAAGATGTCTAGCATAATGCAAGAAATATAAATTTTGGCGGCCCTTGTTGCAAAATCTGCATCCGAAGCCCTATTGAAAATACGCTTGCGCCCGTGAAAATTCTAATTTATGGAATATGAAACTTCGCATCCTGATTGTATTGTCTCTATTCTTTGCTGCTTTTGCCTATTCTGCCACCCCGACGCCGATCGTGGGCGTTGTCCTAGAAGCGGAATCGGACTTGCCGCTTGACGGGGTGCAGATTACGTACCGCTCCGGCAAGAAACTGGGCAAGACTTCTTCGGATGGTCGCTTCGAGTTTACGGTCAATACCAAGAATGCTTCCCTTGTGTTCCAGAAAGAAGGCTACGACAGCGTCTTTGTGGAGCTGCAGGATTTTGCCGACTTGCTCGACATGGTCGTGACCCTTTCTTCCGATTTGCGTGACCTCGGTTCGAGTACGATTATCGGCGGGGGAGAACCCGTGAAGTGGGAACCCGAACGCAAGGTATCGGTGGACAAGCTCGAAGATGCGGCGGGTATGCGTTTTGACTTGACGGAACACCTGAGCCAGATGCCCGGCATTTCGGGCCAGAAGGATTTCAGCAACGCGCTTTATTACGAAGGCTCGCGTGCGGGCGACGTGGCTTACCATCTCGGGCGCCTGCGCATTCCGAACATGCGTCATCTGGACGTGGGATTCCCCGGAAACCTTTCCATCGTGAATCCGCACATTCTGAGCGGGATTGAAATTCACGACCACTACGGGAGCGGCCCCATCGGCCAGGGCCTCGCTACTTCGGTGCAGTATATTCCGGAACAGACGAAGGGCGAATGGGGCCTCAAGGGAGCCGCCGGCCTGACCGTTCAGGAAATCCAGTTTGATTCTCCGTTCCTGTTCTGGGACAGCTTCCGCTTCGCGTTCCGCAGGCTCGACGGTGAAATGCTCAAGAACTTGGGCGAAAAGTTCTTTACGGAATTCCGCAAGCGCGACGGTGACTGCGAGAGCGATTGCCGCGTGAAGTCTTCTGATCCGTTTGACTTGACGGCGATGGATTTCTATGCGCAGCTCAACGGTTCGGATTCCATGGGCAACACTTGGGCCTTGCGCACCCTTTACAGCATCGACGATTATTCCATAAGCCAGGATACGTCTACGGCTTACGATGCGGTGAACTCGGTCGACATCATCAGGGGTAGCCAGAGCTATTTGGTCATTGGCGCCGAATATGCCTCGAAGTTCGGGACGAGTTTCCATGCGGGTTATGTGCGGCAGTACCTGAGCGATACGCTCCAGGATACGACCGGCTTCCGCAGCAATGCGATGTCGAGGGAGAACGCCGCGTTCATCGATGCCTACGAGGAAATACATTCCACGATCAGCGCCGGTGCCGACAAGAAATTCAAGATGAAGCTCCTCGGTTCGGAAGTGAGCGGCGCCTTGCTTTACGAGCACCACCTTTTGGATCGCAACTATCCCGATTTTGGCGGGACGCAGTCGGATGACTACCAGACGGGCGTGATTTCGGGAACGAGCCGCTTCAACTGGAAGAGCGATTATTCGCAGACGATTTTCTCGGTCGGCGCTATTGCCGATGCTGTCGACCATAACGCGCAGCCGACCGCATCTATTGATTTCGAGAAGAACCTGACCAAGAAGGATACCGCATTCTGGCGAGCCTTCGGAAACGTCGCTTACCGCAGCGACTGGAAGCATTTCTATGATGATGGCGACCTGACGGGGCGCCTGGAAACCGGAGCGTCGGCCAAACTCGGTTTGGGCTACACTTCCAAGTACCTGGTGGCGCAGGCTAGCGGCTTTGGCCGCTACTACTTCGACCCGCTGCTGCCGATGCCGAAGGCGTATGCGCAGTACAAGGATATCACTCCGGTGGATTATGCCTGGGTGCTCGGTGCCAACGCGAAGATGGAATGGAAGACGTCTCACCACTTCTCGATGTCGACGAACATCAGTTCCGTGTACGGTGAGTACGAACTGGACGAGGGTTCGCTCCCGTGGGAAGCGAATTCGAGGCTCGACATCGTCTCGCATTTCCGTTACTACCCGCGCAAGGATTCCCTGTTCTCGATTATCCTTACGCACCATGCCGCATTGCACAGGCCGCTTTACTACTACAACATCGTGCCGTCTGACCCCGCGACCAAGGAGAACGGAACCCGCAGGCTGCGCGACCTCAACGAGTTTACCGACATGTTCCGCACCGACCTGCGCGTGAATCTCGATATTATCCGCGACAAGGGATGGTTCCGCAAATCCAGGTTCTACCTGGAACTCGACAACCTGTTTGCTAATCTCGATGTCGGGGCGCTTCGCTTCTTGGGTTCCGAGAATGCGCGCGAACGCTCGTGGGTTACCGAAGATTCCGACAAGAACACGGCTAACGGGTACGACTTGAAGCCGTTCATGGCGAAGGGCATGGGACTCTACTTCCAGTTCGGCGTCGAGGTGCAACTGGGATTGTAACGGCAATGAAAAACGTATTTGCGATGTCATCATGTCGCGGCCGAACTTGTTCGGCATGGGCATCCATTGTGTTTTTCTTGATTGTCTTTTTATTATGCGGCAGCGTTTTTGCGCACGAGACGGATATCCCCTTTGAACCGAGAAAGCCCGAAAAACCGGCCCGGTTCTGCTCTGCGGCAAAGCAGTGGGTGGCATACGCGAGCGCGGATTCGAACCTCGTGGAAATAACGAAAATGAAGGGGCTCCGCATGGACCTGCGTTACGGGACATTCGACAACGTGACGGGCCATGATATCTATTGCGGAATCCAGCGGGCGTTCGTGCATAGGGATGCGCTCCCCAAGTTGAAGCGCGCTCTCGCCCTGATAGCGAAGGAACTGCCCGGATACACGCTCGTGATTTTCGATGCGGCGCGCCCGATGTATGCGCAGGCGGTTCTCAAGAGCAGTGTCGCCGGGACGCCCTACTCGAATTACGTCTCGTCGGGCAAGACTGGCGGACTCCACAACTATGGCCTCGCGCTTGACCTTTCGATTGCCGACAGCACGGGCGCTCTGCTCGACATGGGAACGGATTTCGATTCGTTCGAACGCTGTGCCGGAGCGGTGGGTGAGGCCGACGCCCTCGAAAGCGGGCGCCTTACGCAGCAGCAGATTGACAACCGCAACTTGCTCCGCGGTATCATGAAGCGGGCGGGTTGGGTTACGCTCAGTAGCGAATGGTGGCATTTTAACGCCTTCACGCGGGCGTACACCAAGGAACATTACCCGCTGTTCCCGATGTAATCACTCGAGTGCTTCTGTGAGGATTGTCTCCCAAGAGTCACCCTGATGGTCGCTTCCCAAAAGTCACCCTGAGGACTGTCATCCTGACGCAGGTCAGGACGGGGTCGGAAAGTATATATCTGATGCTCCCTGAATCAAATTCAGGGTGACCTCAGCATGACATTAGGGCAGCGTTTTGATGCTGGCGCGTTTCAGGCGGTCGTTCAGCGCCATGCCAACTCCGGTATTCGGAATCGGATCCACGAGAATCAAATCGTAATCGGGATTGTCCAGGTCGTGCATGTAGGCGTATAACTTTGCTGTCGCCTCGGTCATGTCGCCTGTTTCGGACAAATTAACCATGGCGGGAATCGGGCCTGCCTGTTTTCCGAATGCGATGCGTACGGTATGGGGCGGCAGTTTGTGGCCTGCGGGCACTTCTCCGAAATACAGCGGCACCTGCGGGCGGTAATGCGTGTCACACTGGCCCGGCGCCTGCATCGCTTGCCCGGGCTTCGATGTGGATTCCTTGACGGCGACATCGCCGATGACTTTCGCGAACATCTCGGGCGTGATGGCACCCGGGCGGAGTACCGTCGGCTTTTCGCCTGCAAGCGAGATGATGGAACTTTCGACCCCGACGGCACAGGCGCCGCCATCGACGATTCCTGCGATGCGGTCGGCGAGTTGCGCCGCCACGTGCTCTGCGGTAGTGGGGCTCACGTGCTTGAACAGGTTCGCGCTCGGGGCGGCAAGCGGGAGTCCGGATTCCTTGATAATCGCCTGAGCTACGGGGTGGCTCGGGAACCTCACTGCGACGGAGGGCAGCCCGCTCGTGCAGAGGTCGGGAATGCAGTCCTTTTTCGGGAGGATCATCGTCATGGGACCGGGCCAGTAGGCTTCGGCGAGTTTGTAGGCGGCATCGGGAATGTCCTTCGCGATATTTTCCAGTTCGGAAATATCCGCGATATGCACGATGAGCGGATCGAACGTGGGGCGTTCCTTTGCGGCAAAAATTTTTGCAAGCGCTGTGGGCTCGTATGCGTTGCCTGCGAGTCCGTAGACAGTTTCTGTAGGGATGGCGACGACTTCGCCTTCCTTGAGCAGGCGCGCTGCTTCAGAAATACTTGTCCATGGGGGAAACTTCATTGCACCACAAAAATAAAAAAAGGGATAGCGCATTGCTATCCCTGAATTCTTTTTTGTCGCTTGGCGGGCGTTATGCCTGGGCGCTCGCTGCCGCAGCTTCCTGCTTGGGTTCGTCCTTGCGGCCGAACGCGAACACCTTGTCGCATGCACCGTTGAAGCGCTTCCAGACCTTGTCGGATTGGTCGCGCGGAACGGCGCCGACTTCTTTCCAGAGCCTGCGCAGGTGCTTCACCTTGTTCATCGCGGCACCGACGTTCGTCTCGCTCAAGTCGGCGAGCAGGTCTTCGGCCTGTTCGCAGAGCAAGACCTTCTTCTGCAGGTTGTTCTGGCGGGCCTGTTCCTGGATGTCCAGCTGATCGCGACGACGCGTGAAGAAGTCATCGCAGGCTTCGCGGAACGCCTTGTGGATTTCGATATCCTCGACACCGCAAGATCCGAGATCGCGCCATTCCTTCTGCAGGTCGCGCACGGCATCGGCAAGCTGGTTGCTGCCCGCGCTTTCGGCGAACTGCTTCACCTTGTCCACCATTTCGAGCTTCTTCTTCTTGATGGTTTCCAGCTGCTTGCGAAGCGCCTCGTCGGTTTCTGCCATCGCAGAGATGAACTGGTTCATCTTGGAGTTGTAGCGTTCGTTGATGGATTCGACAGCTTCCTTGGGCACCATGCCGATGGCCTTCCATGCGTCGCGGATGCCCTTGATGATTTCCGCGGTTTCAAGCGTGATGTTCGTGACGTCCATCGCATCGAGCTTGTCGCAGAGGTTCACCTTCTTGACGAGGTTGTCCTGCTTTGCGGAATCCATTTCTTCGAAGTGCGTGCGCTTCTTGTCGAAGAAGGCGTCGCATGCGCTGCGGAAGCGCGTCCAGATTTCTTCGGACTTGCTCTTGGGGACAGGGCCGGTGGCCTTCCAGGCGTCCTGCAGCTGCTTGAGCTTGTTGGACGTCGCGTTCCAGTCGGTCGATTCCTTCAGGGCTTCGGCTTCTTCGCAGAGTTTCAGCTTCTTCGCGAGATTCGCTTCGCGGTTGTGGTCTTCCTGCTTGATGCTTTCCTTGTACTGCGCAAAGAATGCGTTAGAGGCGGCCTTGAAGCGTTCGATGAGCGCGTTCAGGCTTTCCTTGGGCACCATGCCGATGTTCTTCCAGGATTCCTGGATTTCCTGCATGGCCTTGTACTTGTCTTTCCAGAACATCGTGGTATTCGCCACGAGTTCCTCGATCTTCTGGCAAAGGGCTTCCTTGCTTTCGAGGTTCTTCTGGCGTTCTGCTTCGCGTTCTTCGATGAACTGCGCGCAGTTCGTGCGAATTTGGGTGTAAAGTGCCTGGAACTTGTCGCGGAATTCGACGAACTTCGCGGGGGAGACAGGCCCGATGTTCTTCCACTTGTTGCTGTATTCGCGCAACTTGTTGAGCACGTCCTGGCTACCGGGTTCCTTGGCGAGCATTTCCATTTCTTCGAGAATGTTCGCGCGGTCGTTCTCGTTGTGCCAGGATTCCCACTGGCGCATTTCCTGGAATCGTTCGGTGGCGCTCTTGTACTCGAGCCAGAGGTCGTGGTACTTGAACTTCTGTTCGCCGACGATCGTCTTCCATTCGGTGAAGGCGTCCCTCAGCTTCTGGCTGAGGTTCTTGAAGTCTTCGTTCTCGTCGAAACTCTTCACGCGTTCGATAAGGGCGCGGAGCTTCGCGGAGTTTTCTTCGAAAACCTTCTGGGAGGCTTCTTCGAATGCGGTAATCTTTTCTTTGAGCTTGTTGCGGAGCGCGTTGTAGCTCTGGAGCAGCGGGTCGTCGCCTTCGAGTGCGGGGAACTTTTCCCATTCGCGCACGAGGGCGTGCAGGTGCTTCGATGTCGATTCGGTGATGTCGGAATCGGCGAGCGCCTGGAACATCTCGAGGAGCTGCGGGCGAGCCTTGGCTTCTTCGCTTGCGATTTCTTCGTTTGCGGCTTCCGGTTCGGGCTTCTTCGCTTCCTGGGTACGGACGAGCGCGAGGTTGAACCGCTTCACGCTGTCTGCGTCCATGATGGATTTCTTTTCATTCCATTCTGCTGTGATTTCGCTCACACGATTTGCCTTTTCGGAGACTTCACCGGCATCAAGGATGGCTTCGAGCTCGGCCAGCAGTTCGCCGAGGTGGAGCTGCTGTTCCGCCTTTTCGGCAGCGGCCTTTTCGGCGGCGATGCGCTCGGTATCGGCTTCGTTGAGGAATTTCGTGTAGCTGGCGAAGATTTCATCGAGGGTCGCCTGATCGGAGCCCATGCCCAGAGCCTTGGCTTCTTCCATTAGAGAATCGAACTTGGACTTTACGGAGAACGGGTCCTTTTCGGCAGCGAGGTGGTGCGCCTGCTGGATAAGGGCGTGCCTCTTGCCGGCGAGGAGCGCTGCGGCCTTCTTGCCGTTGTCTTCGGCGTCACGCCTTGCACGGAGCTTTTCGTTGGCAATCTTTTGCACGGAGTTGTGCTTGGACTTCTTGGAGACTTCCACCAGCGACGGTTCGGATTCGATACGTTCGACGGCAGCCTTTGCGATTTCCTCTTTGGCATCCTTGGTGGCGGCCATAACAAGAACGTTTAGCTTGCCGGTATTCTTGATGAGTTCCATGCGGAGCTCCGAACTGGGCATCGAACGCGCGAGTTCTTCGGCGTAGCGCGTGTCCTTGAGTTCGTTCACAAACGACAAAACTTCTTCATTTGCGGGTTCGCGGAAGATCTTGAGCATCTTGGTGACTTCTTCGAAATAACGCGTTTCGGCGAGCCTGCGGATGCCTGCCTCGTTGTCCTTCTTCGAAATAGCCGAAAGGGAAGGAATCAGAGTCAGTTTCTTCACGGCTGCGCTTCTAACGCTACTATCTTCATCGGAAAGGGCAATGCGTTCCAGGACGCTTTGTTCCTGGATATCCATCTCCTCGACGGCCTCAAGGCGTCTTTCGGGGTTGGAATTCTGCCATTTCGGTCTAAATGCGTCCAATAAGCTCAAATTCATATATATCTCCAATGGGTAGGCGGACCCGTTAAGGTTCGTATATCATAATCTAAATAAAAAGATAAGAGACCGTTTTGGAAATAGGTGATTTTTTGGCAAATTAAAGGGCTGGATTTGGGCCGTGATTACCTATCTTTAACCCTGAAATGGCAAAACGCATCAAAAAGACTGCACCTTCCGAGCAAATTGGGGCGAAATTCAGCGCATCGGCGCTGGAGCGCTTTTGCGAGGTCTATATTCCGCAGGCTCCGTCCGTTTTTACCTACGGAGTGCCCGCGGACCTGCCCGAAGGGACGGAAATCCGCCGGGGGAGCGTGGTCTGGGTTCAGTTCGCGAACCGCAAAAAGCCCCTGCTCGCCGTGGTTTCGAAGGTTATCTGCGACCGGCCGTCGTTCGCTGTGCGCTGCGCCTACCCACATGCGTCGGGGTATGTATTCAGCGAAAGGTTCATGGAAACTCTGGAATGGGTCTCGCGATACTATATAAGTACGCCCATGAAGGCGCTTGACGTGTTTTTGCCGGCGCAGTTCGAGAATTACCTGGATGCGCTTGCTTCCGAAGAGGCGGTGACTGCGGAAAATGCGGCTTGCTTGGAGATGCCTCCGCATCCGGATGTCCCCGAGCTGACGGATGAGCAGCGCGTTGCCCTCGATTCGCTGGTGGGCGACTTGTCGACCACGGGTTTCCGCGGTTCCCTGTTGCATGGCGTTACCGGTTCGGGCAAGACGCGCGTATACCAGGAACTGGCCTACGAGGCTTTGAAACGCGGCATGCGCGTGCTCATCCTCGTTCCGGAAATAGGCCTCACCCCGCAGACTGCGGGCCGTTTTGAAGATTTTTTGCATGTTCCCGTGCAGGTGCTGCATTCGGCGCTTTCGGCCCCGAAACGCCGGGCATCGTATGTCTCCATATTGAAGGGCGAGGCACGCGTGGTTCTCGGGACCCGCAGCGCGATACTCTCTCCGTTCGAATTCGATGTCGTGATTCTCGACGAGGAACATGATTCCTCGTTCAAGCAGCAGGATCCGGCTCCGCGCTACCATACCCGCGAACTCGCGTTTCATTTGGCGTACAAGTACGGGGCGCTCGTCGTGCTCGGGAGCGCGACCCCGAGTCTTGAAACTTTCCACAATGCAAGTACGCACAAATTAAAATACCTGAGGTTGCAGAAGCGTGCCACGGCCGCATCGCTCCCGGACGTGCGGATTGTCGACATGGGGAAGATGCGCCAGCAGAAGGGAATCCTGATGTCGCCCGATTTGCGCGACGCACTTGTCGCGTGCCTTGCCGACGGGGACCAGGCCATCGTCCTCATGAACCGCAGGGGATATTCCAAGGTGCGCGTGTGCGTGGAATGCGGCGAAACGCTTTACTGCAAGCACTGCCATGTGCCTTTAGTTTATCATAAACAGTACCGCTCGCTGGTGTGTCATTACTGCGGACTGCTATACCCGGTCGACACTCCTTGTGCGGCCTGCGGATCCGCGACGTACGAGTATGTGGGCGGCGCCATCGAAAAGCTCGAAGAAGAAATCGGAGAGTGGGTGCCGAACGCGAAGGTGGTGCGCATGGACCGCGATACGACTCAGAATGTCGGGTCCGTCGAGAAAATTTTGGAATCGTTCCGCAACCGCGAGTACAACATCTTGCTCGGAACGCAGATGGTCGCGAAGGGTCACGACTTCCCGGGCGTGCGACTTGTGGGCGTGGTCGGAGCGGACAGCGGTCTGGGGTTACCTGATTTTCGCAGTACGGAAAGGCTCTTCCAGCTCTTGAGTCAGACTGCGGGTCGCGCCGGTCGCGCGCAGGGCGGGGGCAATGTGCTGCTGCAGACGCTTCGGCCCGACGAACCCGTGATGCAGTATGCGCTCCGGCATGATTTCGAGGGCTTTGCCGGGAGGGAATTGCGCGACCGCCGCGATGCCTGTTACCCGCCATTCTGCAAACTCGTTGAGGTATCCTTCGGGAGCAAGGACGAGGGCGCATTGCAGACTGCCGTCAAGCATGTGGAATCTTTATGCCGCGCCGAAAAGACTCTCATGGTGATGGGACCTGTGGATGCTTTTATTCCGGTGGTGCAAAATGTGCGTTGGGCAAAACTTTACTTGAAGACGAACGACCTTTCGTCTGTGCGCCGCATTCTTTCGCCTGTCGTGAATAACGCAAAACCCTTGATTCCGGGTGTCGAAATCAAGGTGGAAATAGAGTAGTTTTTTTCTTTTAGTCTTCTAATTTCGGATCGATTACGGGGCGAATCCTGCAGGGCTCAATAACCTTTGATGCGAACACTTCCCAGTTCGGATCATAATAGTTGAAGAAGAAATCCCAGTCCAGTTCGCCTTCGGGGGGTGGTGTGTATTCCTCGTCGGTATTGAGCGGTTTCAACGTGAGTTCGCAGGCTATGCGGTCCTCAGATTCTTCCGTGAAATTTCCGCCTTCGGCAATGCAGGAATCTCTGAATGCATCCTTGCGTTCATTGTCTATGGTGAATAGCGGGTCGTGCCACCTCTTCGTGATGGTGTTGTGGTATAACTGAACGGAATATGACGTTGTATCCAGCTCGGTTTGACAAGAGATGATATCTTGTATGCCGTCCCAGAGATGATATACGGTTCCGGTTTCGAGTTGTATTGTGCTGGCTGGGCCGCAATCAAACATAAACCCGTAAGCATCCTCTTCGTCATTGTGGCAGAAGAAATCAATAGCGATTTGGTTTGTAATCGGGCGTCCATTGAGGATAGATGTGAGATTACTCTCGACTTCGGCTGAAACGCTCGTCGAGTTTGGTATAATCTGCTGTGCCGTCTTCTTTTCGGACTTGTCAAGAACAGAATTTTCCGGTGATGCCGTATTGTCGCTTGAGCAAGCGTATAGTGCGAATGCGGCGAACCCGCAGACGATTGTTTTGGTTGTGTTTTTCATGGTTCCCTCCTTTTCAAGGATGTGTTTCGTAACGCATCATGACATGATGTCTTGATGCTTTTTTTTGTGTCGGTTCAATTTCTTGTTCTTATTCTCGGCAGATGCCTACAATCAGTTTGACGTACCTCTTCCAGTTCGGGTCCACGTACTGCTTTTTTTCGGGGTCTGTGAGCTGCTTGGTGCTTTCCAGGCTGCAGGTGTGCGAGTGCTGTCTTCTAACGACGATTGAATCCGTCTCGAACAAACCCTCATCGGAAGCGCATTCCGATTCGAAGGCGTCCGTACTCATGGAATCCGGCAGGACTATGCGCCTCTGTATCAGCGAGTCGCTGGCGAAGACGGAATACGAGAACCAGTTCGAGTCGTTTTCGCAGACTATGGATTTGAAATCGTCATGTTTTGGGTTGTACAGCGCTCCGTTCTCGACCTGAATTTTCGGATAGGTTGTCATGTCACTTGGATACAAGTGGGGTATGTCGAACGCGCAATCCGTGCAGGGCGTGCTATGCTGTTCGGAGACTATAAGTGTATCGCTTGCGAGCCATACGGTGAGCGCGCTGTCGAGGGCGGTGATGGAGTTTGCCTGCTCGTCGGTGCCTGCGGTGTTTCCGTTGTTGCAGGCGGTGAGTGCGGAGATTGCGGCGAGCGGCAAAGCGGTCGTGAATAGGCCCGCTAAGGCTATTGCTGTGGAGAATAATGCTGTCTTGAGTTTCATGATGGTTTCTCCTACACCTTGTCAGTAAGCGGGAAAAGTTGAAGGTTGAGGCGGTAGACCTGGTCTATTTTTTTGCAACTGTTCGCAAGAGCGATGACGTGTCGGCGGCATTTGTTGATTTCTTCGGAAATCCGTGCGAGCGTTGGTGCATCGACGCCTAAGGTGACGCCAGAGATGTTTCTCTCGCGTACGTCGATTTTGTCGATGGCTTCTTTGGCGAGGTCGGTCATTTCGCGGTTCATGCTGCGGAGCGCAAGCGGGATGGCTTCGGTAGAACCGGTGATGGCTTTGTCCGTCTGGCGGTAGACGTTTTCGTCGGTCTCTTCGAGGAACTTTGCGCGGGTGAGCATGGCGAGTGAATCGCGGACCTGTTGCGCCGTGTAGAGGTGCTTGATTCTTTTCGCCATCTCGTTCGGGAGCGCTCCCGGCATCAGGGGGGCAAGCTCGCGCACGATGGAGTTGATGGCGGACTCGTAGTAGGCGAACGTGTCGGAATCGATGACGCGGGCCTTCTGTTCTTTCGCGATGCGGGTGAGTTCCGCGAAAGCGGCTTTTTTCTTATCGTCGTTTGTGGCGTTTCCGAATTCGACCATCTTTTCGAAGTAGGTGCGCTCGAAGCCGGAAAGTCCCATCGCGTTTGCCACGCGGGGGAGGCCGACGCGGCTGAGCGAGCTCTTGCCTTCGCACACCAGCTTGAGGTAAGAGGGCGAGGCGAATCCGGCGCCCTTCGAAAATTCGCGCCAGGTGAAACCGGACTTCTTTTTTTCTTCGTAGAAGTCCTGCATGTAGCGGCGGTAATCTTGGTATTCGGTAATCGGTTTCATGATTCGTTTCCTTGCACTCTTAATATAGCCTGAAAAAGTCTGAAAATCAATAGACTATGATACAAAAAGTTTGATTTTTATCCAAAAATACTGAAAAATGTGATGTTGGAAAAATTATTTTCTGTAAATGAAACAAACGGCGAAGTATATGATACAGGCGGAAAATTTTCGATTTGGGGTGGTGTCAAAAAGGGCGATGAAAAAGTCCGCTTGCTCTCGCAAACGGACTTGACGGAATGTTTTTTTGCTAGTTGATGTTTTTATGCGCTAACGAGAATCGTACCGCGAGTGATGTCGCCTGCATTTGCGCCGCGGAGAAGGAAAGATGCGCTGTCGCCTGCTTTCGCTTCTTGGCAGTGGGAACAGGATGAAGTACTGATGTCCATGACATAGAATGCTTCTTTTTTCTCAAGGCGTCTTACTCGGTCGCCTTGCTTGATGACACCTTGGTCTATGACGCCTGCGACGATGAGGCCTTTCCCTGTAATTGCGAACGCATCTGCGACGGTCATGCGGAAGGGCTTGTCTTCTACACTCTGTATGCTTGATGCGCATTCATCACAGGCGTCCAAGAGGGCCATAATCTTGTCTTGGCTTGCTTTATCCCCCTGCCTTGCCTTTATTGATGAGCCTCGGATGATGGCTATTTTGTCTTCGTCATATCCGTATCTAAAGAGGGCTTCTCGAATTTCCTCTTCCATCAAGTCGAGTGTCTCAGGCGATGAGGCGTATTCGCACCTGTCCATGAATACAACCAATTTTGATTCACTGGCGCTGGTGAGCAAAATCCTTTCTCTTATTTGATTTAGCGATGTTAAAGTTACGTCGACGGTGAGAATGCTAATGTCGGTTGCGACATCTCCCGTTATCATATTTACGACGTAATCTGGGTCATTGTCTGTTTTTCTCTTGTTGATGAGAGTGTAGTAGTATTTTTTGCTGTTGAATTCGATCTGGTATTCTGGTTCTTTGTCTTCAACGGGATATCCGCGTGCAATAAGGGTTGTAGAAATAGCGTTTGTAAGGCTTGTTTTTTCTAATTGCCCGTCCTTAATGCTGATTGTGTAATGGGGCTTAGTCTTGTCCACCATTTTTGGGGCGGGCTTTGGATTTATGACAGGATCCAATTCGGTAATGACGCCGCATGCGACTGTTCGTCCGCCTTCGCGGATGGCAAAGCGCAGGCCGACTTCCAGAGCGACCGCTGCAATTAGCTTTACGTAAATGGTCACTGTATCGCCGGGGTAGACCATCTCGACACCTTCCGGGAGCTGCACTATGCCGGTGACGTCTGTCGTGCGGATATAGAACTGCGGGCGGTAGCCATTGGTAATAGGCGTGTGGCGGCCTCCTTCGTCTTTTGTGAGCATGTAGATTTCGGCCTTGAAATCGGTGTGTGCTTTTATGCTTCCTGGGGCGGCGAGAACCATGCCGCGGACGAGGTCCTTCTTCTCGGCTCCGCGAAGGAGGATGCCTACATTGTCCCCGGCTTGTGCTTCGTCGAGCAACTTCCGGAACATTTCCACACCGGTGACTGTGTATGTTACAGTGGGACCCAGGCCGACTCGCTCGACGGTATCTCCCATATGAATCTTGCCGCGTTCGATACGCCCCGTGACAACGGTACCACGCCCGGTGATGGTGAACGTATCTTCGATTGACATCAAGAAGGGCTCGTCGCTAATATTGCGCGGGAGAGGAATGTATCGGTCGCAGGCGTCCAGAAGTTCCATGATTTTGTCTTGGTGGTAGCTGTCGCCTTCAAGAGCCTTAAGTGCGGAACCGCGGATAATGGGAGCGTTATCTCCGTCAAAATCGTACTTGCACAATAAATCGCGAATTTCCATTTCCACGAGGTCTAGTAGCTCGGGGTCGTCGACCATGTCGCATTTATTCAAGAATACGACAATGTCTTTCAGTCCAACTTGGTGGGCGAGCAAAATATGTTCACGAGTCTGCGGCATCGGCCCGTCTGGTGCGGCAACAACGAGAATGGCCCCGTCCATCTGGGTGCCGCCAGATATCAATTTTTTTATGTAGTCGGCTTGACTGACGCAATCGATGACTGCGTAGTGGCGTTTTTCGGTTTCGAATTCGAGTTGGGATGTATTTATCGTGACGCCGCGTTCCTTTTCTTCGGGTGTCTGGTCGATGTTGTCGAATTTTTTAGCGGAGATTCCCTTGGCGGCGAGGGTTGAGGTGATTGCTGCCAGCAAAACGGATTTGCCGTGATCTACGTGTCCGAGAATACCAAGATTGCAGTGCGGTTTCGTTCTATTGAACTTTTCTTTTGCCATGTTATTTTCCCTTATTAGCTTGTTGGGTTTTAAATATTTTATTTGTTACGAAAAACGTTGTTCATAATATACGTTTAACTTGACAGAAAAAAATAGGCAAATTGTAAATTTATTTAATCTTGTGCGAATTCTTAAAAAATGGCGAAATTCAATTATTTTGGCCGAATTTACGGCTGATTATTGCACGAAAAAGCCCATTTGCGAATGCAAACGGGCTCCAAAATGTGTCGTAGGTGAGGTGCTCTTCTACTTTCTTTTTTTCTTGACCTTGGGCGGCGTGTAGTTGGAACCGATAGTTCCGCCGTTGTTCTGCTTCTTGGCCATGTCGCCCACCTTCTTGAACATGAGCTTCATGTCTTCGTACTGCTTGAGCACGGCGTTCACGCGGTTCAGTTCGGTGCCCGAACCCTTGGCAATGCGGTTCTTGCGGCTGCCGTCGAGAATCTGCGGTTTCTTCCTTTCCTTCGGGGTCATGGAACTGAGGATGGCTTCCACGTAAACCAGCTGCTTTTCGTCAATCTGGTCGAGCGGGAGCTTGTTCAGGCCCGGGATGAGCCCGAGGATATCCTTGATGCGGCCGAGCTTCTTGATGGTGCGGAGCTGCGTCAAGAAGTCGTTCAGGTCGAAGGTGTTGTTGAGGATCTTCTTCTTGAGGTCCTTCGCATCCTTCTCGTCGATGACCTGCTGGGCCTTTTCCACGAGGCTGACCACGTCGCCCATGCCGAGGATGCGGCTTGCCATGCGGTCGGGGTGGAAGAGGTCTATGTCGGGGAGCTTTTCGCCTACGCCGATAAAGCAGATGGGCACGCCCGTCATCTTCTTGATGCTGAGCGCTGCACCGCCGCGGGTGTCACCGTCCATCTTGGAGAGGCACACGCCTGTAAATGCGAGGCGCTGCCAGAAGGTCTCGGCGACGTTTACCGCTTCCTGACCGATCATCGCGTCGGCGACGAACAGGATTTCGTCGGGGTGGACGGCTTCCTTTGCCTTCTCGAGTTCCTGCATGAGTTCTTCGTCAATCTGCAGGCGGCCTGCGGTATCGTAAATGACGAGGTCAAAGCCGTTGTCCTTCGCGTACTGGTAGCCGTGCTTGATGATTTCCACCGGGTCGCCCTGGCCTTCGTCGTACACCGGGATGCCGATGGACTTGCCGAGCACCTGCAACTGCTTGATAGCTGCCGGGCGGTACACGTCCGCCGCCACGAGGAGGGGCTTGCGCTTCTTCTTGCTGCGCATCCAGAGGGCGATCTTGCCCGCGAATGTCGTCTTACCGGAACCCTGGAGGCCCGCCATCATGATGCCCACCGGAGCGGGGCCGGAGAGGTTTATTTCCTTGGTTTCGCCACCCATGACGGCCACAAGTTCGTCGTGGATGATTTTCACGATCTGCTGACCGGGGGTCACCGAGTTCAGGACTTCGCTTCCGAGGGCCTTTTCCTTGACGGCCTTCACGAAGTCGCGGGTCACGTTGAAGTTTACGTCGGCTTCGAGGAAGGCTCGGCGCACTTCGCGCAGCGATTCGGCGACGTTTTCTTCGGTGAGTTTGCCCTGCCCGCGCAGGTTCTTGAGAGTAGATTCTAGAGAGTCGGTCAGCTGTGAAAACATAGTGAGCGCAAATATAGAAAATATGCGTTGAATTTTTTAAATTTGCTTGCCATGAAACCCCTAAGCCAGCGCACAGAGACCTTTACCGATTCCGTTATCCGCAGAATGACCCGCATCGCGAATGCCTGCGGGGCGATAAACCTTTCACAGGGATTCCCGGATTTCGACCCTCCGGAGGCGCTGACGCGGCGGCTAGCCGAAATTGCTCCCGATGGGCCGCACCAGTACGCGATTACGTTCGGCGCGCAGAACTTCCGCGAGGCGCTGAGCGACAAGCAGTTCCATTTTAGCGGGCTGCGCTATGACCCGCAAAAAGAAATTGTGATTACCTGCGGCAGTACCGAGGCGATGATGGCCTCGATGATGTCGGTCTGCAATCCCGGCGACAAGGTGGTGCTGTTTTCGCCCTTCTACGAGAACTACTCCGCCGACACGATCCTCTGCGGGGCGACTCCTGTTTACGTGCCGCTTTCTCCCGTGGACCTGAGTTTCGATGCCGACGTTCTGGAAAGCGCCATGAAGCAGCCGGGCGTGAAGGCGCTTGTGTTGTGCAATCCGGCGAACCCGAGCGGGAAGGTCTTTACCCGCGAGGAACTCTCGGTAATCGCCTCCCTGGCGGTGAAGTACGACCTGTACGTGATTACGGACGAGGTGTACGAGCATATCATTTACGCGCCGCACCGTCACACGTATATCTCGACGCTCCCGGGGATGTTCGAACGCACCATCGAATGCAGCAGCCTGAGCAAGACGTACTCGATTACCGGATGGCGTCTCGGATACGTGCTTGCCGCGGAACCCATCATGGACCGCGTCAAGAAAGTCCATGACTTTTTGACGGTCGGCGCCGCCGCCCCGCTCATGGAGGCTGCCGTGACGGCGCTCCGCTTCGACGACTCTTACTACGCGGGCCTGCAGGCGCACTACACGCACATGAAGGAAGTGTTTACGGATGGCCTGCGGAACCTTGGATTGAAATTCTCCGAACCGCAGGGCGCTTACTTTGTCCTAATTGATATCTCCGAATTCGGGTACGGCTCGCGCGGTTCTCATGTTGCGTCGTGCGCGGTTACTGACGGAAGTAAACTGCCGGACGAACAGTTCTGCATCGACATGGCGCAGAAGGTGGGCGTCGCCGCGGTGCCGGGCTCCAGCTTCTTCCGGGAACCGGTGGACCATCTGGTGCGTCTCCACTTTGCCAAGAAAGACGAGACGCTGTACGAGGCGCTCAACCGCCTCGAAGACCTCAAGAAGTTGAAACGCTAATTAAAGAAGGCCTGCCCCTAAGGGTAGGCCTTTCAAGTTCTTGGATTTGACGGACGACTAGCCCTGGCCGAAGAACGTCTTCAGCATGTCGCGGATGGGCTTCCTGAGCAATGAGTTAGGAGCCTTGCTGACCCACACGATGTATGCACTGCGTCCAGTGACCATGTAGGAGTTGACGAGCTGCCTCTGGTTGTTGAAGATGTCGAAACGGACCTTGATACGGTCGGGGCGCATCGACCACCCGGTCAAGCGGTCTTCCCAGTGCAGGATTTGCGGGATGAATACATAGTTGTACTGCTGCAATACGTCGTCGCCGATATCGTTGATTGTAACGGGGGTTGGAATCGTGGCGATCTTCGGACTGTACTTGCCCAGTTCTTGTGCGAGGGTCGAGGCGACATCGGTTCCGGAAGAGGGGTATTCTATGGTCTCGTATCTTCCGATTTCCGGCGTGACAATCAGGATGCTTGCCTGATTCTGCATGTACGTCTGCGGGGTCATGAATTCGCTCTGGTACGAGGCTGTACAACCATTCATCAGAATGACTGCGGTAAAGAGGAGTAAAGTGGAAATGATTTTTTTCATAGTGTGAATCCTTCTTTTGTGTGCTAGCTTAATCTAAAAAAATTAGACCCCGCCGTTATGTCGGGGTCTAAAAAATCGAGCTTTACGTACGTTTGTACGTTACTGATAATTACTCGTACTTGATCACGCCGGCCGGGCAGCTGTCAGCGGCGTCCTTGATTTCGCTTTCGTAAGCGGAGAAATCGACGCCTTCCTTCACCTGCATCTTTTCGGGAACGCTGAACACTGCGTCGCAAGTAGCTTCGCAAGCGCCGCAAGAGACGCATTCATCGCTGGATTCGTCGAGCCAAACTTTCGTAATAGCCATATTTATACCTCTTTTGTATGGTTGAATTGTGGCTATAATATAATAAAAACATTGAAGTTGGGAGTGTTTTTTTTAAATTTGCATTCAAATTTCCTCGTTAAGGGCTGCAATGGTGTATCCTGTAATACGCGGAAATCGAGAGGACATCACAAACGATGAAAAAAGTGGTTGTAAAAATTGGTGGCAGCCTGGCTATCGACGAAGCCAAGCTCGCTGATTTTGTGTCGGCGGTCTCTACCTTGCCTGGTAGTGGCTGTCAGGTGGCCGTGGTTCACGGCGGTGGCAAGGATATCAATGAGAATATCGCCTTGCTCAAGGAACAACCGACATTCATCGACGGACTCCGAGTTACGACTCCCGGCATCATGAAAATGGTGGAAATGACGCTCTCGGGCCACGTGAACAAAAAGCTCGTGCGCATGCTGCTCAACAACGGCTGCGGTGCTGTTGGCATTTCTGGCGTAGACGCGAACCTGTTCCAGGTCGAAAAGAAGCAGGGCAAGGTTGACCTTGGCCTGGTGGGCGAAATCAAGCAGGTGAACCCGAAAATCGTGACGGACCTGTGGAGCGCCGGTTGGACTCCGGTGGTTAGCCCGATTTCTATCGGCCCCGATGCAGATGGCAACGGTGTCAGTTGGAACGTGAATGCCGATACCGCCGCAAGCGAACTGGCAGTGGCACTCGAAGCCGACCAGTTCGTGCTGGTGAGCGACGTGCCCGGCGTGATGGACGAAAACAAGAATGTAATTCCCGAACTGAGCGAGGCGGACGCCGAAAAGCTTATCGAAGCTGGCGTCATCTCCGGCGGTATGATTCCCAAAGTCCGCGAGAGTTTCAAGTCGATCCGACGAGGACTCAAGAGCATCCACATCGTGGGTTGGAAGGACGCGGAACACTTTGGTAAACAAATTAATGGAGATTTAAACTATGGCACAATCTTGCGCTAACCTGCTCGAGCAGGACAAACAAATCATCGCGCCGCTCTACGGCAAGGCAGACATCAACTTCGTGAAGGGCGAAGGCTCTTACCTCTACGACGACCAGGGCAACAAGTACCTGGACTTCGTGGCGGGTATCGCCGTGAATGCGCTCGGTCACCAGAACCAGGCTATCAAGGATGCGGTGGTGGAACAGATGAACCACTTCAACCACATCAGCAACCTTTACCCGAACTACCCGCAGATCGAACTCGGCAAGGCCCTCTTGGAACTCACCAAGTTCGACAAAGCGTTCTTCTGCAACTCGGGTACCGAAGCCAACGAAGGCTGCATCAAGTTTGCACGTAAGTACTTTGACCGGAAGGGCGAAAAGAACAGGCAGAAGATTATCACGTTCGTGAACAGCTTCCACGGAAGGACGTACGCTGCCCTTTCTGCGACGGGCCAGCCGGCCATTAGGGAAGGCTTCGGCTCCATGCCGGGTGACTTCGTTCACGTGACCTGGAATGACTGCGCTGCCTTGAAGGCCGAAGTCAACAAGGACACTTGCGCTATCATGCTCGAAAGCCTCGCCGCCGAAGGTGGTGTGATGACGCTTTCGAAGGAAATGGTCGAGACCATCAATAGCCTGCAGAAGGAATTCGGTTGCCTCGTCATCGTCGACGAAGTGCAGGCAGGTGTTGGCCGTCTCGGAACCTTCTGCGGTTTCGAAAAGTTCGGCCTGAATCCGGACCTCGTTTCCCTCGCGAAGGGCATCGGTGGCGGTCTCCCGCTCGGTGCGGTTCTCCTGCGCCAGAAGATTGCCGACCAGCTCAAGGCTGGTGACCACGGTACGACTTTCGGTGGCAACCCGATTGCTTGCGCCGCAGGTCTCGCTGTCGTGAAGCAGGTTCCGGGTCTGTTGAAGAACGTGGAAGAACGTTCCGCTCAGATCAAGGCTGGCCTCAAGGCTCTCGTCGAGAAGTATGACTTCGCCAAGGAAATCCGCGGTGAAGGCCTGATTCTCGGTGTTGCTCTGGCTGATGAAATGCCGGTGGGCAACATCATCGCCGCCGCCCGCGCTGAAAAGCTCATGGTGCTGAGCGCCAAGGGCAACGTGCTGCGTCTCTTGCCGCCGCTGAACGTGTCGGCTGCGGAAGTGGACGAAGCCCTTGAAAAGCTCGGCAAGGCATTCGCCGCCGCGAAGTAATTTTCACTATAAGCTTTGCATAGCTTCGTGCTCGGCCTCTCGCCGTACTATTGTACGGCTTCGGGTCTGCAGCCTTGCTCTGCTCGTTTCTAGTAAAAATTCTGTGTTCCTATGACATTTTGTCAAGGAACATTTTTTTTTGATGTGGGGGATCTTGCCCCAACAAGGTTATATTTAGACTGTTGTTTAGTATGGGGTGATTATGTATAATCACATTTTGTGGACTGCGGCTGTGGCCGCTTCCTTCTCTTTGGTCGTGCCTGCGGCAGCAAAAACGCTCCCGACCGCGACTGAAATGTTCAACCAGATGGGTTTTGGCATCAACATCGGTAACACGATGGAGGTCCCGGGCAACCCGACCGGCTGGGGCAACAAGTTCCCGACGGAGGCCTACATCGATTCGGTGAAGGCGGCCGGTTTCAGCACTATCCGCATTCCCTGCGCCTGGGATAGCCACGCAAAAGACGGCGTCATAAACCAGAGCTGGATGGATTCGGTGCAGACGGTGGTGGACATGTGCATGCGCGCGGGCCTTGTCACGATCCTGAATATCCACTGGGACGGCGGCTGGCTTGAAGGAAACCTCAGCGACGACAAGAAA
>NZ_JAFZKX010000033.1 GCF_017551775.1 Fibrobacter sp.
GAACTGAGAAAATATATTGAATACTACAACAATGACCGGATAAAACTGCGCCTAAACGGAATGAGTCCTGTACAATACCGGACTCATAACGCTGTTTTATCCTAACTTTAAACTGTCCAACTTTTTGGGGTCAGTTCAGGTGAGGGGGTGGCGGAAGACTAGCCTTGGACCCTATCGCTGCGCTCCAGGGTGACAAGAAGGCTAGGCTGCAGACAGGGGGAGACTTCCCCCTTTTTTGTAGTGGATTCTATCGCCAGAGTCTACCCCGCACGAGTTGCGGGGGCCCAGAATGACGTTTTGGGGCGTTTTTACTTACATTTTCTGTTAAATCGGGGCTCTTTGCGGCCGTTTTTTTAACTACATTTTCCGCCGGAACAATTTATTTAACAGAGGTTCAATAATATGAATTATTTCAATTCTATCCCTATGCGTCGCCAACTCGAAGAAATTGGCCACTGCCGTTTCATGGAACATTCTGAATTCAGCCGTGGTGTTGAAGCCCTCAAGGGCAAGAAGATCGTGTTCGTCGGTTGCGGTGCTCAGGGTTTGCACCAGGGTCTTGACCTGCGCGACAGCGGCCTCGACGTTTCTTACACGCTCCGTAAGGAAGCTATCGAACAGAAGCGCCAGTCCTGGAAGAACGCCACCGAAAACGGCTTCAAGGTCGGTACCTACGAAGAAATGATTCCGGATGCAGACCTCGTTTGCAACCTCACACCGGATAAGCAGCACCACAACGTGATCCCGGCTATCATGAAGCTCATGAAGAAGGGCGCCGCCCTCTCTTACAGCCACGGCTTCAACATCGTCGAAGAAGGCCAGGAAATCCGTAAGGACATCACCGTAATCATGGTGGCCCCGAAGGGTCCGGGTTCCGAAGTCCGTAGCGAATACGTTCGCGGTTTCGGTATGCCCTGCCTCATCGCCGTGCACCCGGAAAACGACCCCGAAGGTAAGGGTTGGGACTACGCCAAGGCTTACGCCGCTGGTCTCCATGCCGACCGTCCGGGCGTTCTCGAAAGCTCTTTCGTTGCCGAAGTGAAGTCTGACCTTATGGGCGAACAGACCATCCTCTGCGGTATGCTCCAGACCGGCACCATCCTTTGCTACGACAAGATGGTCAAGGAATTCGGCGTTGAACCGGCTTACGCAGTCAAGCTGCTCCAGTACGGTTGGGAAACCATTTCCGAAGCCCTCAAGCACGGTGGCATCACCAACATGATGGACCGTCTCTCCAACCCGGCCAAGATCCGCGCTACGGAACTCGCCGAGAAGATGAAGAAGATCATGAAGCCGCTCTACCAGGAACACCAGGACAACATCATCTCTGGCAAGTTCTCCAGCACCATGATGGTCGACTGGGAAGCCGGCGACAAGGACCTCCTCAAGTGGCGTGCCGAAACGGGCGAGCTCGAATTCGAAAAGGTCGAAGCTACCGACAAGGCTATTTCCGAACAGGAATACTTCGACCGCGGCGTTCTCATGACCGCCATGATCAAGGCCGGTGTGGAACTCGCTTTCGAAACCATGTGCTCCGTGGGCATCAAGCCGATGAGCGCCTACTACGAATCTCTCCACGAGACTCCGCTCATTGCCAACCTCATCGCTCGTAAGAAGCTGTACGAAATGAACCGCGTGATTAGCGATACCGCTGAATACGGTTGCTACCTGTTCGCCAACAAGTGCGTGCCTCTCCTCGCTGACTTCATGAAGAACGAAGTGAAGAAGGAAGACATCGGCGCTATCTTCGGTGAAGGCAAGACCACCGCCGTCGATAACGAAGAACTCATCAAGGTGAACAAGAACATCCGTCAGCATCCGGTTGAAGAGGTCGGTGCTTGGCTGCGTGACCGCATGTCCGGCATGACCCGCGTCGTGTAACCTTCGCAATACGGCATCACGATTTGGCTCACGTACGTTTTAGTACGCTACGCCAAATCGTTCTTTGTCTTGCTCGGTTCCACTTAGCGGGATAAAGAGTGGTGCTACGGGGGCTCGCGCCTTGTCTTGCTTGATTATCCGACTTTCGCAGATTGGAAAATATTCGCAAAATTTGTGAGCAATAAACCCCGAAGCGAAAGCTCGGGGTTTTTGCGAGAGTGAGGCGATATCGTAGGTACCTATTTGCGGTAGAGCCGAACGGTCTGTTAGTACGCTACGCGCAACCACGCCTAGTTCTGCTCGCTTATACTTAGCGGGACGAAAGTTGTCTAATCTTGATTATCCAACTGTCGATTCGTATCGTGTTACCTCGGTTCCACTTAGCGGGAAGAAGGTCGTCTAATTTTGGTTATCCGACTTTCGAATAGTACGGTTTAGCTTCGTCTGGACTTGCGCTATGCCTATATCCGCTTGAAATTGGCGGAAAACAGCTTGAAGAGCCTGTCGAGTTTGCGCTCGATGGGCTTTTTTTTTGCGTTTTTTGCGTTGTTCTTGCTAACAACGACATTTTCCCGTTATATGACGAAAGGGGAGGGTTTGTTTTTATATTATAAGCGGGTTTGTTATGGATAGGTTATAACATCAGATTGGGAGAACAAAATGAAAAACCTATCCAAAAAAGCGGCCTCAGGGATCGCCGCTATCGCTTACGTTTCACTGCTGAGTGCATCCATTGCCGTTGCAGCTGAATCGCAAATTTACACCGGTACGTTCTTCGATAAGAACGGGTCCTACTTTGGCCCGGATTGCGAAAAGGATGGTTCGCAGAATTCGGGTGCCTACTACACCGGCGATTACACGAGCCCGTTCAAGACGATTCTGGGTAAGACTGACAAGGATATCCAGGACAAGCTTGACGAGCTCTGGAACCACTATTTTGGTGGCCAGAACGACAAGACCGTGTATTACGAGGACCGCGATGGCGGCTACATCGTCGACATCAACAACAACGACATCCGTTCCGAAGGCATGAGCTACGGCATGATGATTGCCGTGCAGACCAACCACAAGGAAGAGTTCGGAAAGCTTTGGAATTGGGCCAAGAGCCACCTGTGGCACGATCCGGCTAGGGGCGGAAACGGCTACTTCTCGTGGCAGGCGAATCGCGACGGTTCCACGCGCGACCAGGGCAACGCTCCGGACGGTGAAATCTACTTCATGATGTCGCTCTTGTTCGCAGCCCACCGCTGGGACGATGCGAACTACATGAAGGATGCGCAGACTATCCTGAAGGCTTGCTGGAAGGGTAACGGCGGTTCCCTGTACAGCGAACAGTCCTATATCGCTACGTTCCAGCCGACCGACGGCAACAACACTTGGGGCGATGCCTCCTACAGCTTGCCCGCATTCGTCGACCTGTTTAGCCGCTGGTCCGATACGAACAACGACAAGTGGCTGAAGGCGACAAAGGCCACTCGCGACCATATCTACAACTCTGCCAACCCGAAGTCGGGCCTGTGCAGCGACTACAGCAACTTCGACGGAACGCCGCACTATGCCTTTAGCGACAACTCCACGAAGTATGCGTTCGATGCCATCCGTTGCCCCATGAACTACGGCATGGACAGCTACCTGTTCGGCGTGGATATGGAACGCCAGACTAAGATTGCGAAGATCCTCACCGACTTCTTTGAAAAAGACAAATACCAGCATGGTCATTTTAACTGGGACGGCACCAGCGGCTATGGCAGCTTCACTATCGGCCAGGCCGGTGCGAATGCCGTGGCTACCTATGCCTTGCTCGAAGAAGATGACTACAAGGATAAAGTCAAGACGGTCTTGCAGAAGGCCTGGGACTCCAAGCCCATTGTGGGTAGCCAGCGCTACTACGACGGCCTGGTCCATTACCTCGCCATGCTCCACTTGACTGGCAACTTTAAGATTTGGAAGCCGAAGCCGCAGGTCGAGAAAAAGACTGTCGACAGCAACGTGTACAACGGCGTTACCTATGACACGGCGACGACAATCAATTCTTTCGAATCCTGCAAACTCTATGAGGTGACGGTGACGGCGAAGAAGCCGGAACAAGATACTTCTATTACGAATCCGGAGAAGATTGCCGCACGCATGGATTTCGCTGGCGTGAAGGTGCTGTCGCACAACGGCTCCATTGTCATTGAAAATGCTCCGATCGGTTCGATGTTTATGGTCACCGACTTGAATGGCCGTGTGCTGAAGGCCTCGAAGACGCAGTCCGCGATGCACGAGATCCGCATTGGCAATAGGGGCGTCATGCTCGTTAAGGTCGGCGGCAATACATATAAAGTTGTAAAGTAGAGTCTGCTCGCGAGCTTTATGCCTCGCGCAAATCTTTTTGCTCCACACATCTAAAAAACAGGACGTTCATTTCGAATGTCCTGTTTCTTTTTCGCATGCTGTCGCCTAATTTCTTGGTGTGTAATGAGTTAGAAAATGCGGGGCTGGCGAGGGTAAATTTTTTTGCAATGGCGTTTCTTGCGGAGGGAATATGGGCACAATCTGTGTGAAATTTTTTTTATTTTTGTGAGGTTGAATTTCAATTAGAATTGGTATAAAGAAGATGTTTAAAGTAGGTTTTGATAACGAAGCGTACCTCAAGACGCAGTCCGAAAAAATTGCCGAGCGCATAGCGAAGTTCGGCGGGAAACTTTACCTGGAATTTGGCGGCAAGCTGTTCGATGACCATCACGCATCCCGCGTGCTGCCTGGCTTCGCGCCCGATAGCAAGATTCGCATGCTTGCGAAAATCAAGGACAAGGCCGAAGTGATTATCGCCATCAACGCCGGCGACATCGAGAAGAACAAGGTCCGCGGTGACCTAGGAATCACTTACGATCAGGATGTGCTCCGCTTGATTGACGCCTTCCGCGGTTATGGCCTGTACGTGAGCTCCGTGGTGCTGACCCGCTGGCAGGAACAGCCGAGCGCCATCGCCTACCAGAAAAAATTGGAAGGACTTGGCCTCAAGGTTTACCGCCATTACCCGATTGCTGGTTACCCGAGCAACATTCCTTTGGTTGTAAGCGACGACGGTTACGGCAAGAATGAATTTGTTGAAACCACCCGCGAACTCGTGGTGGTGACGGCTCCCGGCCCCGGGAGTGGCAAGATGGCTGTTTGCCTTTCGCAGATTTACCACGAAAACAAGCGCGGCGTGAAGGCGGGCTACGCGAAGTTCGAAACGTTCCCGATTTGGAACATCCCGCTGAAGCATCCGGTGAACCTCGCGTACGAGGCTGCTACTGCCGACTTGAACGACGTGAACATGATCGACCCGTTCCACCTGGAAGCTTACGGACAAACTACCATCAACTACAACCGCGATGTGGAAATTTTCCCGGTGCTGAATGCGCTGTTTACCCGCATCATGGGCGAGTCTCCGTACAAGAGCCCCACGGACATGGGCGTGAATATGGCCGGCAATTGCATTATCGACGACGAGGCCGTTTGCGAAGCCGCCAAGCAGGAAATTATCCGCCGTTACTACAACACGCTCTGCGATGTGCGCAAGGGTAACGCCGAGAAGGACCAGGTTTACAAGCAGGAACTCATCATGGAGCAGGCGCAGATCAGTACTGTCGACCGCCCCGTGATTGCGGCTGCCGTGAACCATGCCGAATTGACCGGAGGCCCGGCCGTGGCAATCCAGTTGAATGACGGCGCCATCATTACCGGCAAGACGTCTTCTTTGCTTGGAGCCTCTTCTGCTGCCCTGCTCGACGCTTTGAAGCATCTCGCAAAGATTCCCGATGAAGTGCGCCTGCTTTCGCCGATGGTAATCGAGCCAATTCAGAACTTGAAGACCAAGCGACTCGGTCACAGAAACCCGCGCCTGCACATGGACGAGGCCCTCGTCGCGCTCTCCGTCTGTGCCCTCACGGACTACAACGCAAAAATTGCCCTCGAGAAGTTGTCGGAACTCCGCCACTGCGAAGTGCATTCGAGCGTTATCTTGTCCCAGGTTGACGTGGGCGTGTTCCGCCGCCTCGGTGTGAATCTGACCACGGAACCGAATTATCAAAGCGGCAACCTGTACCACGGTTAAAAAGCCGTCTAAGCTTCGCCTAGCTTCGTACTCGACCCAACTCGCTGTACTTTTGTACGGCTTCGGGGTCTGCGGCCTCGCTTAGCTGCGTTGCAATAATCCTATTGGCCCAGATGCGGGCATGTAAATTGAATAAGGCGTTTTTTCGCCTTATCGCTTTTTTCGGCTTGTCTGTCGCCAAAATTTCCCAAAAGCATTTTTGAGGGGGCGTTTTTTGCTAATATGGTCAAATCTATGGATGATAATAAGTCTGATGGGAAGGTGATTGAATGAGTCGATTATATGATTGCATAAAACGCTACAGCGAAACGTTTCCCGACAATATTTCGTTTACTTTTAGAGAGGGGGAGGCGTACGCTCATATCAGCTATAGTCAACTGTATGAGCATATAAACACGCTTTCGAGTTTCCTGACCGAATATAAGGGCAAGACGATTGCATTGATCGGTAACAACAAACTGGAATATGCAGTTTGCCTGCTTTCTGTTATTTGCAATGTCGGGAACGCGTTCCTGATAGACAAGGAATTGAGCGAAGAAGATGTCGGGAGCGTATTTGCACAAAAAAAGCCGGATTTGGTTGTCGTTGACGACGACCTGGATTTCAAATTTGAAAATTTCGATGTCCTGAAGTTCAGCGCCATAAGGGAAGTTCTAAAAGAAAAGAGGGACTTCTGTTACGATGAAAATTTTTCCGGCGATTTGATTCTACATACTTCCGGCACGACCGGCGTGCCCAAGTGCGTCCGATTGAACGAGCAGAATTATTTCGGCGTCATTCCCGAACTGAACCGCAAGTGGAACGTGACCAGTGAGCAGTCGTGCATGCTGATAATTCCTTTGTACCATATCTATGCCCTGGTGAGCTTGTTCCACGGCCTGTATGCCGGAATCAACAATATCTTGGAATATGATTACAAAAGGCTGAATATCCTGCTGAAAGAAACGAAGCCATGCCTGTTCATGGGCGTTCCCCTGATGTACAATCGCATAAAGGACGCCATTTTCGAGAAGAGCGGGAAAAAAGTCAAGACGGCCATCAAGATTTCCAATGCCTTGCGGAAAATCGGGATTGACGTCCGGAAAAAAATTTTTAAGGAGATTCACGAGTTCTTTGGCGGACGCTACATATTCGGTTGTTCTGCCGGAAGTGTCCTCCCTTACGAAACGAACAAGTTCTTCAACGACGTGGGGCTGCCCGTATACAACGTCTATGGAATGACAGAAACATCCGGGCCGATAGCCATCAATTACCAGAATCATAACGACTACAAGTCGGTCGGTGAAATCTTGGATATCAACCGGGTCGAAATCATAAACAAGGACAGCGAAGGTGTCGGAAGCGTGTTCGTGAAAGGCGGGAATGTATTCTCCGGCTACATCAGGGACGAAAAAAAGGATTACTTCCTGGACGGCTATTTCGATACGGGTGACATCGGATATATAAAGGGCAACAACCTGTATGTTATTGGCCGGAAGAAAAATATCTTGATTGGCGATAACGGGAAAAACATCTCGCCCGAGGAGATAAACAAAAAAATCCTGAAGAATAACAGGATTCATGATTGCAACGTGATAATGGAAAACAACAGGTTGACGGCCATTGTCAACACGGACTTGTCAGAAGATGAATTGAAAAGGTTTATCGCCAAGGTCAATGACAAATTGCCCAAGTACAAGAATATCTACAAGTTCAAGATAACGGATAAGAAGATTAAGTAGGTTAATCTAATGGAAATAATTGAAGCGAATAGTAAAAAACTGAAGAAACTGTATATTGATTTCATATACGAGTTGTATAGGAACGACAAGAATTTTTGCGACATGAACCTGCTGTTCGTAAAGAATTTCTTGTATCAACAGGATTCCTACTCTAAAAGATGTTCCGTAAAGCCGATTATGATTGTAGATGAAGGCGAGGTGAAGCTGGAGGGCATCTATGTCGTTGACGAGACGGATATCATAAAGCTTTCGTTTGTCGAATTTAAGAAGAACGCTTCGAAGTATTTGCAGGAGCTGGTTGCTTATTCGAAGAAGGTTATCAAGGAATATGGCAAGAAGAAGGTTGTCGTCGGGATAAACGGGCAAATCAGCTATGGACTCGGCGTGTTGACGAATGGCTATAACAGAAATTTCGAATTCAATTCAAATTACAATCTGGATTATTATACGCAAGAAATGGACGCTGTTTTCCCGATAGTGAAAAGAGCTTTCTCGTACAACTATGTGGCGACGCATAGCCTTTCGATGTTCGATAACGAAATGCTGAAGCAGGTGTATGACAATTTCCAGTTCAGGTACTTCAATGTCCGCGAATTCAAAAAAGAGATGCTGCTGTTCGGTGAACTTTGCCACGAGTCATTGAAAAAAACGCCGTATTATTCCGAGAAGACTCCCTATGAAATGTATGAGCTGATGAAGCAGATGAAATTCATCTTCAAGAAGGAAGACATCATCTTTGTCCTAAAGGATGGCAAGGAAGTTGGGTTCGTCTATACGCATCCCGACTATGCGGAATTGTTCAACAGGCCGAAGTTGAACTATGTGACATTCTACCTTAAGTATTTATTCAAGAAGACGCATAACGTCATATACAACATTATTGGTGTGTTGCCGGAATATCAGAAGACCGGGCTTGCGATTGCGCTAATCCACAAGTCAATTCTGATGCGGCAGGAAAAGTATCCGGCCGGGGTATCGTCGTTTATATTGGAAGACAATATCCCGTCGACGATGCTTTGCAAAAAGTTATCTACTGGAATCAACAAGGAATTCCATCTTTACGAAATAGAAGGCGAAAATGTATAAGCGGATTGAATCTGCGAAGGATCTTCCCGAAGAATGGGACGTTTTGTGCAAGGACAATATCTATATGTCCAGATCCTTTATGCAGTTTATGGAGAAGGTGAATTACTGCAATCAGTCGTACCACCTTTTTTACAAAGAGGATAAGCTGTATTCCTGTTTCATGATGTTCGAACGGAAGTTCAACCTTTTCATATTTACAAAGTACAAGGTGAATCTTCCGATGAAGTTTGTTTATTTGCCGCTGTCGGTGTCGCACCCGAGCATCGTGTGGAATGAGGACAAAAAGGAAGTGACAGATGTCCTCCATAGAATGAAGGGCATAAAAATCTTAATCAACATCGGCAAGGAAGAACTAGACGGCTTTTCCAAGGGACATTACCTGCCCATTTGCGTTTTGGAAAACAAGTGGAATACGTGGGAAGAATACTTGGGCTCGATGCGGGCGAATTACAGAAGACGCATTTTGCAGGCGCTCAAGAAGGGGGAATGCATTCAGTACGAACTGCTGAAAGACAACAAGGATTTTACGGACGAATGGTACAATCTGTATGAGCAGGTGTTTGACCATTCTGAATATTCCCTCGAAAAACTGACGGCGGATTTTTTCAGGAACGATATTGCGAAAACCGTGCTCCTGAAAATTGACGGCAAGGTGGAAGCGTTTATCCAGCTGATTGAAGACAGAAACAACGACATGCTGATATTCGAATTCTGCGGGTACAATTATGAAATCGGCCACAAGTACGATATCTATTACAACATGATGGCCGAGATCATGAAATACGCTATCAAGCACAAGTTCAAGTATGTGCAATTCGGACAGACCGCCTATGACGCCAAGATGAAATTCGGTGCAAAGATGTACTATAACTACTATTTGCTGTCCCATAGCAATAGAATTTTCAATTGGCTCATAAAAAAGTACAACAATTTCTTGCAATACAAGGTAACAGATTATAGTTTTAACGTATTCAGGGAGGTGTGACATGAAAATAATGCTGGTCAGGCCGAAGCCTCACAAGAATTCCCTCGGACTTGCAGATCTTATGACCTGCGAGCCGATTGAGATGGAATATGTCGCAGCTCTGTGCAAAAGGCTGGGGCACGATGTCGTTCTGGAAGACATGATTCTGGAAAAGAAATCCCTGGATACTCTGGTCAAGGAATTTGGGCCCGACGTAGTGATGTTTACGTCGTACATTACGCATGTCAATGTAATCAAGCACTATTCTGATTTGGTGAAAGGCGTCGACGCTCGGATTGTGACTGTTGTGGGCGGTGTGCATAGCGAGGTGTTGCCGGACGATTTCAAATACAAGAATATTGATTACGTCGTCGGCGTGAACGGCATGCAGAATACCGAGATCCTGCTGAATGCACTCGAAAAAAACGAGAAGCCCTGCTTCAAGCATGGTGAAATCGACAAGACGTATAGGCTCCCGATGCCCGACAGGGAAATCTCGCGAAGGTATCGGAAACATTATGACTATGCGTACCATGTTCCCTGCGCATTGCTGAAGTCTTCCTTCGGTTGCCCTTACAATTGCAAGTTCTGTTTCTGCGTTCAGATTACCCAGAACCAGTACTACGAAAGGGAACTGGAACAGGTAATTGATGAACTGAAACTGATAGAAGAGCCGAACGTATTCATCGTCGACGATAACTTCCTGGTGAACAGGAACAGAATAATCACTTTCTGCAAACTTCTAGACGAAAATAAGATTGACAAAAAATTCATCATATTCGGCAGGGCGGATTTTATCGTCAAGAACCCGGATATGATTGAACTATTGAGCCAGCATGGCCTTGACGCTGTATTTGTTGGAATAGAAAGTTTCAAGCAGAGTGACTTGAATGATTTCAATAAGCGAACGGATGTGGAGACGGGCGAAAAGGCTTCTGATATTTTGTACAAGTATAATGTCGACTTGTATGCCGGCGCAATTGTCGGGCCCGATTGGGACAAAAAGGACTTCAGGAATTTTGCCAAGTGGATTCGGAGAATGCATATCCGGTATGTCAACTTGCAGCCGCTCGTGCCGCTGCCTGCGACGCCGATTTACGATGTCTATAAGGACCAACTTCTGCTGAAACGCGAAGAATACGAAAAATGGGATTTGACGCATCTTGCGATTCTGCCGACGAAGCTTACGCCTTCCCAATATTATTTTGAAATAATCAGGGGCTATTTCAGGACCACGGCCAGCTTCAGCTCGCTAAGGTATATCCGCAAGAAGTGCGGAGTCAAGGTCGAGATAAAATGCTTCCGTGGTGCGATGAAAATGCTGTGGCATTACGTGAAGATGATGTGGGAATACAGAAAGGTGGGTAAGTATGAAAAGTAAGAGAATTCTGCTGATTCAGCCGACCATATACGACAACAATCACCTGCTTGTCAAAAAAGACAAACTGTATTTTATCGGGCTAACGATGCCCCTGCTTGCGGCGGAATGTGGCGATGATTGGGATGTCGAAATTTGCATCGAGACGATTGAGGATATCCCATGGGATACGGATATCGAATTGATTGGCATCGGCAGCATGGGCCATTCGATTATTCGCGGGATAGAAATCGCGAAGGAATTTAAGAAGCGGGGAAAGACCGTCGTCATGGGCGGTTACATGGCGAGTCTCGTTTCGGACGAGGTCAAGCAATACTGCGACTGCATCATGATTGGCGACGCGGAAAGCTACTGGAAAGAGATGCTGAACGACTATCTGAACGGGACGCTCAAGCCGTTCTATACCACGACGGTCGAGAAGCTTTCGACTCCGCTTCCCAGATATGAACTCGTCACGAGCAAAAAGATCGGGGATTTTTTGCCGGTCCAGGCGGGGAGAGGTTGCCCCAACAGGTGCCTGTTCTGTTCGATCGCCTGCCTGTATAAGGGAAAGTACCTGAGAAGGGAAATTCCTGAAGTCATGAGGGACATCAGGAAAGTCAAGGAATTGGGATTCAAGAAGTTTCTCTTGATAGATGACAATATCTTGTCGGATCGAAAGTACACGATGGATTTGTGCAATGAAATCAAGAAACTGCACATGACGTGGTACAGCCAGTGTTCCATCAAGCTTGCCGAAGATCCCGAACTGCTGAAATGCGTTGCCGATAGCGGCTGCATCTGTTTGAGCTTCGGGCTGGAAACGATTACGCCGGGAAACCTCAAGAAGATGAACAAGTCTTGGGAAGACCCGAAGGACTACAGTCGGATGATTCGGACAATCATCGATGCCGGTATTGATGTCGCGACAGAAATGATGATAGGGCTTGAAGACGATACCGTAGAAAGTATAAAGGCTACTGCGAAGTTCGTCATAGACAACAAGGTTACGGCACCCAAGTTCTATATCATCACTCCGGTTCCGGGAACGCCGTTCTTCGAAGAAGTGAAGGACAGCAAGGATCTCGTCAACAAGGACATCTATACCTACAGCCCGTCCGGGCCTGCGGTGAAAAACAGCAAGCATTTGACGGCCCAGGAAATAGACGAAATGTACTGGTGGCTCTATAACGAGGTGTATTCCATCAAGAATATTTATAAGCGCATCGTGTTCAGCAGGAGCTTTGTGCGGCATCCCTTCCGCTCAATGTTTAACCTAGGCGTGAATTTCTTTTATAGGTATCACATCAAGCATAACATAGCGCCGATTATTATTTGAGCGTTCCCAGCAGGGAATCCAGACGGTGCGTCAGCTGGATAGCCCCGAGGTAACTCAGGTGATCATGGTTGTATGCCATTTCGTCGGTGTAGTCGTGGTTTCCCCAGTTGTTCTCGTCCATCAGGACTACGCCCATGGAGGCGACCCTGTCGAGGACTTTCTTGGCCGTGGCGCTTGACGGCCCGTAGGGGCCGACCATGTTCGTTTTGCCGTATCCCGGATGCACGGGGTAGTTTAGTGCGATAATCTTGATTCCGGCCGCGTTGGCCATGTCGATGATATGCTGGAAGCGGGCGAAGTTCTCTCCTACCTTGTAGTCGTCGTAGAGCGCGAACGACGAATCGCCTTCGATGATGGGGTCTTGCCACGATGACGATGGGAGATTGAATTCTTCGCGATAGGGGAGAGTCTCCTTGTTGGCCATTATCGGGCCGTCTATCACTGCGTCGATGAATCCTTCGGGGATGCCGTCTTTCCAGAAATTGTGGTTCTCGTCGTAATGGAAGCCGACGTTCGCGTTGTAGATGTCGTTCCATTCGTGCTCGGGAACGCGCCAGAAGGCGTTGGGGGTGACTTCGACGACGATGAACTTCACGTTCTTGTTATGGTTGAGTATGTAGTTCTGGAACAGGTGGTCTCGTGCCGAGCTATGGAAAAGTCGTAGTCGAACCATATTCGTATGTGAATCTAATTCGCTGCGGATGTCAGTGTAAGGCTCGTACGAGACTGAGTTGGAACAACTGCAAAAAAAGAAAGGATTAGTAAAAGTATAGTCACTGTGAAGCACCCCTCATGAAAGAAAGTAGCAAAAAAGAGGGGCGCGGGTATAGCCCGTGTCCCTTTTTTTGCTGGTCTAGATGGACGGCTTCGCTGTCCGAACCTTGCGCCCATATTTTCGACGCGGAGCGTCTCAGAATATGGAAAAACGTATTTGTGTTTTTCCTTACTTCACGCTGGCGGTCAGCAATTTTGTAATCGCTGCGACGTATTCAGCGGGGTTCGGGAGCGGAGAGCCTTCGGCAAGCAGAGCCTGACCATAGAGGGCCTTCGGCCAATCGCCCAGGTCTTCGTTTGCTTCTGCCTTCTTCTTGAGCATTTCGCAAATCGGGTGCGTCGGGTTAATTTCCAAGATGCGCTTGGACTTCGGCAAGTTCTTCTGGCCCATGGCCTTCATCATGCGTTCCATCTGGGCGCTCATGGCATCTTCGCTAGTCACGAGGCAGCACGGGCTGTCCTTCAGGCGGCTGGACACGCGGACTTCCTTGATGTCTTCGTCCAAAAGCTTCTGCAGGTTTTCGCAGAGACCCTTGAAGATTCCCTTGTTCTCTTCTTCGGCCTTCTTTTCGTCTTCGGTCTTTTCGAAGTCCACGTCGCCGCGGGCGATGTCGTGGAACTTCTTGTCGCCGAATTCCTGGAGGCTAGACATCATGAACTCGTCGATGCCGTCGCTCATGAGCAACACTTCGTAGCCCTTAGCCTTGAAGGCTTCGAGCATCGGGTTAGACTTCACGGCGTTCTTGTCGCCGATGAGGTAGTAGATTTCCTTCTGGCCTTCGGGCATGCGCTTCACGTATTCGTCAAGACCCACGAGGGCGTCACCTTCCGTCTTGGTGCTTTCGAAGCGGAGCAACTTCTTGAGTTCGTCAAGATGTTCC
This sequence comes from Fibrobacter sp., assembly GCF_017551775.1. Lineage (NCBI taxonomy): Bacteria > Pseudomonadati > Fibrobacterota > Fibrobacteria > Fibrobacterales > Fibrobacteraceae > Fibrobacter > Fibrobacter sp. Next base: position 14,088 of record NZ_JAFZKX010000033.1, read on the forward strand.
CAGTTCATGTAGAAGCCTTCCTTCAGCACCATGCCGAGTTCGCGCCACCAGGCGTTGTACTTGGCGCTGTCCTTATCGGCCA
>NZ_JAFZKX010000034.1 GCF_017551775.1 Fibrobacter sp.
ACCACCACGTTCTGTGCGGCAAGCGCAGGAATAGCCAATGCGGTCAGCGCCGCAAAAGAAACCAGTTTCATCGCCATATATACCTCTTTTACCGAAATATATATAAATACGGCAACGTTCTGGACAAGGTCTTTAGTTCGGGCGCTTTACCACCAGGGAGTCGCGGCCCATGGTCATCCAGCCATCCGGATTGCCAATGGAAATCCAGTAGACATTCTCGGGGAGCCCGTAGACCATGACGTAGCCGTTCTTCTTGTCTTCTTCGGTCACCATCTGGCAGGGGTAAAAATGCGACGGCAAAATTTCTTCAGCATAGACATATATATCGGAAGCATGCTTCACATTCACGCAAATGCCGAAGCCATTCCTCTCGATAAATTCTTCCGCGCCCTCACTACCCAGCACATGAATGGAATCCAGATAAAGTTTCGTCGTGTACACGGGTTCCAAGGCGATGGGCCGGAGTTCGGCAATTTGCTCACCGTCGATTTCCACGAAGTTGGCTTTGGAATAGCTCGTATAGATGTTGGCGCCATAGTTTGAATCCGCAGAAATCGCCCGCAGTTGCAATTCTTCGTAAGTATGCGAAAAGGCCTTCTTCTCTCCGAGTTCTTCCAGAGCGCCCTCGTACTTTTCCCAATACGAAAGGAAGTTTACGCTGTCGATATAAACATAGCCATCGGCATCCGTTACATACTGGCAACTTTCATCGTCATAAGTGCAGCGGCCTTCGTAGACCTTCGCCCCTGCCATCGGGTTTCCCTCAGGATCCAGCACGCGGATACGTGAATTTATATACAAGTGGATATCCCTGTATGCCCCTCCGCCACAACTGGGCCGGACAACGTATTCGTCTTCGTCAAACCCGTAGGCGTATTTCTTTGCCAGCGCGCGTGCAGATTGTGCGGCAAGGCCGTATTCAGCGAGCGAGTCTCCCGGCAGAAAGTCGCCACATCCAGAGCCGCCTCCCTCATGAACGTCTTTGCGGAGCAGAGACGTATCGACCTTCGCGATAGGCTCTCCCGGCATATCGTAATCGAATGAATAGGGATCGTAGACTTCATCGCCACAGGCAATAAAGGCAAGACAAAGCGCCACCGAGGCGCCGCCAGAAAACAGATAACGGGAAATATTCAAGATAGCCTCCTTCTTTAATAACTTGTCTTAAATATACTTAAATATAGAAGGGCTATGCCAAGAAAAATGAAGAAAAATTGCCTTCTTTAGAGGGGCGCATACAAAAGCTAACTGAAGCGTTTCATATATGCCTTTTTTACAGCACAAACAACATTACCGGCCCTTGAACTGGTCTCCGAACTTGAGTTCTGTTTCCTTGGCTCCATTCAGGTTCACGAGACGGTCGGGATCGAATTTCAAATCCTTCGCCAAGCCTTCCTTGAGGGACTGCGCGCGATCAAGAAGTTCTGCGGCACACGTACTCGAGAGGAACGCCTGACGCACCTGCATCGCGACATCATCCGCACCGTTCACAGCATCGTCACACCGCGTCACACCGCAGTCCTTATAATCGAAAACGAATTAGTGTATCAAATGTATTCCCATCCCGTTATTCTGCCGGGCGAGAAACCTCAAGGGAAAAACACCCCATACCTAATTGCGAATTCGGCGATCCAATCGCAAATTCATAATTTCCCTCGGGCAATCCATATACATAGACAAACCCGTTCTTCTTGTCCTCTTCAGTCACCATCTGGCAGGGATAGAAATCATAAGGGAGGCCATCCCTTTCATAGTGACGCGACAAGCTTCCATCTTCCACTTGTACGCAAATGCCAAAACCAGCTTCCGCGATGGTTTCATTCAGCCTATCGTGGTACCATTCATCTTCTTCAGGCAAATAGATAGAATCCAGGTACAGTTTTGCCGAATACACCGGCTCCACGACAATCTTCTGCAATTCGGCCACGGGTTCCTCATCTATCATCACGACACGGGCGCGGGCAAAATAGGAGAACACATTGGCGCCAAGGCTAGAATCCGCAGAAATTACACGCAACTGCAATTCCTCATAGCGAGATTCATAGGCCTTATTCGATCCCAATTCCTCCAAGGCTCCTTCATATTTTTCCAAATAGGTCAAGTAGTTTACGCTATCCAGATAGATATAGCCATCCCTGTCCGTAGTATAATGGCAACCTTCATCACCATAGGCACACCTGCCTTCATAGACATCCGCTCCCACCACAGGATTACCCGCAGCATCCACCACCCGGACTCTCGCGTTCATGTACATATAGATATCCACATACGCTCCGCACATACTCCTACCGAGACCGCTTGCATATGTTTTCTTGGCCAATACATGAGCTTCATCCAAGAGATCACTGCAGGGGTCGCCTTCGACAACATTCCATCGAACAAGCGACGTATCCAAATCCGCAATGGGAATTCCCGAATTCGTTTCGCTAGATGTCGAAGCAGTACTGCCATTGTCGCCGCCACAGCCGACGAACATTCCGATGCCAAGGACCGCAAACGCGAGGCCCGTCTTTGTCAACTTCTTAATAAACATATCGATTTCTCCTTAACTTACTTTTTCAAATTTGTGAATAAATGAATGTTCAACTGGTGGACCCCAGTCGCCTTTTTTCTGTCCTGCGCAATAATCTTGCGCACCCTGGCCTTCAGGCCCTGGATTTCCTTGGCTATCGCCTTGAATGCGTCATCGGAAACGCTGAAAGTAAACGTTCCCATATCCGACGGATTCTCATTATTCGCAAGTAACGCCTGCTTGGAAAGTTCGAAGCACTGCAACTGATACTGGCGAACCAGATCGCTGTTGTTATAGGCACCGCTGCTTACCGACTCACGGCAACTTTTCCAGAAGCCGTCTTCGTTCTTCCGAACAAAACCAAGGCGTTCCAGCAATTCCAGGGAACGTTTCAGGGTACCCACGGAAACCTTCGGGAAAATCAGTTTCTGGACGGGTTCAAGGTCGTCCGAAACATCCACGACTTCCAACGCCGTAAACAGCACGCTGTTATACCAGTGGTTGTAATATTCGTAGGCGTCTTCGTTCAGGATGCGGTGGGAATCCGGATGCTGTTTCAGCAGTTCCTCGAAAAAAGCGTTCCGTTCCGTCGCGGTCTTCGCCTGGTCCAGATTCACCAGAGTTTCAAAATACCTTGCCTCTTTTTTGTTCAGGCCAAGCACATCAACAAACTTGGGAATCATGCGACTGGAAAGTTTTTTACCCTTGACGATGTCGTTATAGTAGCTGCGAGTCTTGGGGAGCCCCAGCAGCACACATGCCCCAGCCCTTGTAAAATCAGGGTCTGTCAACACGCGGGCCGCCTGGTACTCGTCCAGGTACTTGCGGAAATTTGTGAACTGAAATATGTCAATAATTTTATCCATGTCCTAAATGTACTCAAATTTTGACTCAAAGTCAAGACATTTTCGTAAAAATTTGAGATTTTTTTTGAGTACATTTTGTGATTATGGACTAACGACCCTTGAACTGGTCGCCAAACTTCAGCTCAGTTTCTTTCGCTCCATTCAGGTTCACGAGACGGTCGGGATCGAATTTCAAATCCTTCGCCAAGCCTTCCTTGAGGGACTGCGCGCGATCAAGAAGTTCTGCGGCACACGTACTCGAGAGGAGCGCCTGACGCACCTGCATCGCGACATCATCCGCACCGTTCGCAGCATCGTCACACCGCGTCACACCGCAGTCTCTCTCGTCCAAGCAGAATCCCTTGCAGAGTCTCGCGGCAAGCTGCTTCAGCCTGCCTTCGGCGCCCTTGTCGGTACTGCCGTCCTCAATCTTGAACCCGTAATAAAGCGGGAACACGTCGAGCGCCTCGACCGCGGTAATTTCGTGCGCGGGCTTGCCTTCCCACGCGTCGGCAATCTGCCCGAATATCCAGGGATTGTGCATGGCGCCGCGGCCGATCGACACGCCGTCTACGCCGTAGTTGTTGATACGCTCGCGGGCGACATCCACGCTGTTCACATCGCCGTTGCCGATTACCGGAATCTTGGCCGCGGCCGCGACCTTGCCGATCCAGTCCCAGTCGGCAAGGCCGTTGTACCCCTGCAAGCGGGTACGGCCATGCACCGTGAGCATCTCCACGCCTTCGCCCTCGGCAATCCGGAGGGTCTCCATCACGTTGATGCTTTCGGAATCCCAGCCGATGCGGCACTTGAGCGTGAGGGGCATGTCGACCCCGCAGGTATCGAGAGTCGCGCGCACCTCGTGCAAAATCTCCTGCAGGCGAGGCAGGTCCCGGAGCAGGCCCGAGCCGCTCCCCTTGCCCGCCACCTTCGGCGCCGGGCATCCCGCGTTCACCTCGATAAAATCGGGCTTCAGCGCCACCGCGATCTTCTTCGCCGCGGCCGCCATCTTGTCGGGAAAGCGCCCGAAAATCTGCACCCCGAAGGGCCTCTCTTCCGGAAAGAACCGGAGCTGCCGGTGTCCGTCCAAATTAAAAACCGCATCACCGTCCGTCGGCACGAACTCCGACACCAGGAGGCCCATCCGGTTCCCAGAAAGCACGCGGCACAGCCTGCGGAACGGCGCATCCGTCACCCCGTCCATCGGGGACAGTATCGTATTCGGGAACACTTCCAAACCCCGCAGCCGGAACGATATCCGGGCGGGCTTTTCGGCTTTTTTTGAACTTTCAACAGTTTTCAACATTTAAACCACAATTATTCACACATTGTCCGCAACGAGAGCCCGAAAAAAAAATTTAATTTTCATCTAGGTTACCCGCTAACTCTTTGTTAAACTTATATTTAAGTCGTCAACAATTCTATCAACCAAGATTGAAGTCGTGCCCAATATAACAAAACAAGCCCTTATTCAAGAGATCGCCAAGTCCACCGGATTTGTGCGAAACGATATCAAGACCGTCGTCGAGCAGTTCCTCGACCTGGTCGGCGAGAAGCTTATCGAAGGCAACACCATCGAGATCCGCGGCTTTGGCACTTTCGCCTGCAAGCCCCGCAAGGCCCGTCCCGCGCGCAACCCGCGTACCGGCGAAACGGTGCAGATCGAAGAACGCATGGTGCCCACCTTCAAGTTCAGCAACGACATCAAGGACAAGATCAACGCCCTCGAAGGTGTCATCGGCGAAGCCGTCGAAGAACCCGAAGAAGTCGCGATCGAATCCGAGATCTAGTCTCCCTGTACCCATTTTTTGCAAAATCCTCCGCTATGCGGAGGGTTTCTTGTTTTTGAGACAGTAGAAATTCAAAAAAGCATCCCAAGCCGAAGCTAGAAACGAGCAGAGCGTGGCCACAGGACCGAAGGCGTACTACTTGTTCGTCGAGAGTTCGGAAGCCGAACTATCACGAAGTTTATTTTTAAGAACCCATCAGCGAGGCGACTTCGTCGTCGGTCAAGAAGCGCCAACCGCCTTTTCCCAGCGTCTCATCCAGCGCCACAGGTCCAATCGCTTCGCGGCGCAGCGTCATCACGTGGTTCCCCACGGCGGCAAACATGCGGCGGACCTGGTGGTACAGTCCCTCGCCAATCGCAATCACCACGGTATCGCCCTCTGCCCGGATTTCGCGGGCAAGCACCGGGCGGCGTTCATCCTTGAGCATCACGCCCTTCAGGAGTTCAGCCTCCTGTTCCGCGGTAAACGGGCGCGCGAGGCCCACGCGGTAATACTTGAGCATGCCCTTCTTGGGGCTCTCGACCCTGTGGATAAAGTCGCCCTGGTTGCTCAGCAGCAAAAGGCCCTCGGAGTCCGCATCCAGGCGGCCCACGCTCTGTATGCCCATCGCGGTAAAGCGATCCGGCAACAGCGAATAAACCGATTCGTGGTCACGCGGGTTGTGGCTGCACTCGGCGTCGACGGGCTTGTGGAGCATCACGTAGAGCTTTTCCTGCGTAGTGACTTCCTCGCCGTTCACGGTAATGCATTCGGGGCGCTGAGCGAACTCCATGAACGGGTCGTCCAGGACCTTCCCGTCCAGTTCCACAAAACCCATGCGAACCAGGGCACGCGCTTCCTTGCGGCTCCCGAAACCTATACTCGCCAACAGGCGGTCCAAAGTCAAAGCAGGCATTAATCCTCCACCATCCAGCCGACAATCTTCTTGCGGATAAAACCGAGTTCCGGCAGCTCGCCGGTCTTGAGCACGCGGGCACGCCTGCGCCAGAACAGCAGGAACAGGATTCCGGCATACACGAGCGTCATCAGCAGCAAATAAAAGAAGCGGCACAGGTTCGTACGGGCATGAATAGCGCCCTGCGCACGCAGTTCGCGGTCACGGCACCAGTCCATCCTGAAATCCCACGCCCTCAGGTACGGGAAGCCCTTGAAAACGCCATTCAGCGCGGCACCGTAACCCATAGTCTCGTAATCGCCGCGGATACCCTCGACAAAGCAGTCCACGAACTTTATGTTGAACAACCGGACCACAATACCGAGCAAACTTTTCACATAGCGAAACGCGCGCTCATCCAAATCGGGCGTAAGGATAATCGTCCAGAACTGTTCGTCCGTGAGCTTGGGCTTTTCCTTTTTTTCGGGTTCCGAGGAATCCTCGGGGGCTTCAGGCTTATCTTCGACACTCGGCGCCTCAGCAATCGCCACCGGGGCTACGGGCGCTTCTTTAGACGCTTCTTTAGACTCTTCTTTAGACGCTTCTTTAGGCTCTTCTTCTACAGCCGGCGTTTCTTCCACAGCAGGCGTTACGGGCGGAGCGGAGGGTTGTTCTTCCGCCGGAGCAGTCATCTTTTCGGCGGGCCTTATAGGCGCCGTCGCCACGAATTCCGGTTCGGCACCTTCCGATGCGGCATCATCCACATCCTTGTCCGAACTGTCGCCATCTAAATAATCCGCGCGGGCCTCACCAGCACCTTCGCCTGATTCCTTGGTATTCTTTCCCCACTTCTTCTCGCCCGTCCAGAGCTTCTTTCCAAAAAAGAAAAACAGCGCCCGGCATCCGCGTTCGCCCGCCTCGAATTCAATCCTGAACCGGAACGGGAAAAACAGCAGAACCAGCGCTATTACGCAAAGGACGACTGTAAGCCAGAAGAGGAATCCGCCCATTACTTCTCGGCTTCGTCAGCCTTCTTGCTGATAATGTCAATCAGCTCGGCAAAGCTCTTGGTCTTCAAGATCTGGCCGAACTGTTCCTTGTAGTTGCGTGCGGTCGAAAGATCGTCGATCACCAGGTCCCACGCCTTCCAGTTGCCGTTCACGAGGCTCATCTTGTACTCGAGCACAGATTCCTTGCCCTTGTTCCAGAGGTGAGCCACCACGCGGGCCTCGTCAGAGCCCTTCATCTTCGCGGGTTCGTACACCGTAGAATCGGCACGGTAGAGTTCAAGCCTCTTGGCGCTCGAATTGCGGACCATGCGCTGGAATTCCGCGACGAACTTTTCCTGCGAAGCGGCATCCTGCTTTTCCCAGTCGCCCTTCGAAAGCGACTTCTTCGCCAGGAGCGCGAAATCGAAGGAATCACTCAGGAGCGACTTGACGCGTTCCGTCTCCTTCGCGTTGCGGCTAGACTTCTTGAGGAGCGTCTGGAGTTCCGCATCCTTCTTCTTCACTGCATTTACGGGGTCTTCGGCGGCAAAGGCCAGCACGGAGGCAAGCGAAAGCAGAACAAACATCTTCCTAATCATACACATCTCCTTTTATTTACCCATGTATTCCTGGTGGAATTCCTTGAGCGACATGCCCATCTTGGACACAAGCTGAGCAAATTCTACGTTATACTTGCAGACCGCGAAATAGTAGTCCTTCTGCAAAGATACATTCTGCGTATACGCCGAGACCAGGTCGCCCGTCTTGGACTTGTCCAAATCGTACTGCATCGCGGCACCTTTCAGGATCGCCTCGGACGCGCGCAGGCTCTCCTTGAGGGCGTCCATCTTCTCTTTCGCAGCGACAACCTGGTAATACTGTTCCTCGGCCTTGGCCATGAGGCCCACGGCAGCATAGTCTTCCTTCATCTGCAGGCCATGGTATTCCGTGCGCGCAAGGCGGAACGCGGACCAGTCCTTCCAGAAGTTCAGGCGGTAACGCAATCCGATACCGAGATATCCCGAAAGCTTGTTCACCGCGTCTTCGGCGAAGGCGTTCTTCAGCATCACCTTGCGGTTGCCCGCCCAGCTCTTCACGTATTCGAACTTGCCCATGATAAAGAACTCGGGAGCAAGCTTCGCCTCGGCCAAATCCATCTGGAGCTTGCGGGCCGTAAGCCCAGCGGCAAGCTGCTTGAGTTCGGGGTGGAACTTCACCGTATTGTTGCGTACCTCGTCGAGCGTCAGGAGCGGTTCGGGCCTAGCCGTGAGGCTGGAATCCTCCGCGACAAAAACATCTTCTTCGGGAAGCCCGAGCGAAAAGCGAATCGCCAGCTGCACGCGCTTCATTCCCAGTTCAGCCTCGGTCACGCCTTCCTTCACCGAATACATTTTCGCCTTCAGGTTCAACAGGTCCATCTGCGAAACATTCGGGTCGTCGTCGTCGAGGGCCTCCTCGAGCTGTTCGTAAGCGCGGTCCACCTGCTTCTGCGCATCGCCGGCAAGCCGCCGCATTTCCTTGGCGAGCAGGTAATTGTAGTAGTAAGTCTGCAGCTCCACGTCCTTCTTGTGGATTTCCTGCTCGATACCGAGCGATTTCTGCTTCAGGTCCGCTTCCAGGGCCATCTTGCCAGAACGATACTGTCCGAAATTGAGCGGCTGGATGAACTTACCCTCGACACCCCAGAACGGGCCCATCTTAGTAAAGTCGTACACGTCCACGGAATCGCCCCAGTTGTCCACGGATTCCTTCAAACCGGGAGCGGGGCCGACCATCGTCGAAATGTAGAACGTCGGGAGAATGACCTCCGACGTGAGCGCATCGAGCTTTTCCTTCTTTTCGCGAGCGCCAAAACGCGCTTCGGCAAGCAGCGGGTCCTTCGAGAGGCCTTCTTCCACAAAATGAATACAATCATAACGGACTTCGCCGGCAAAGGTCAAAGTCACCGCAAAAAAGACTGCTACAAAGCGCAACATACTATATTAAATCTAGCAAAAAAAAGGCCTAGACCGTCTGTCAGCAATCGGCAAATATTGGCGGTTAATCAGAAGAATATGAATTAGTCGGCCAAGAAGTCTATCTGCGAGAGCGCCCGATACTTCGCCATCACGTTCTCATAATACGCCGTAGGCAACGGGCGGTTCAGTTCCCGCATCCGGTCCACAGCGGAATGCCCGATGTTGTAGGCGATGAGCGCATCCTTCCAGTTCCCGTACTTCGCGATAAGTCGGATAAGGTAAGCGGTACCGACAATCACGTTCACTTCGGGCTTCATCAAGTCTTCCGTCGTCTGGATGTTGAGACCGAACCGGTGGCCCATCTTCTGCGCGGTCTCGAGCTTTATCTGCATCAACCCGAGTGCGCCCGAAAATGCCCCCGACTGCTTGCGACCGCGGGCGTTGGGATTGCCGCGGCTCTCCTGTGCCACGACGGCAAGAATCAAAAGCGGGTCCGTCGAATACGAATGCGCGTTCTTCCAGATCAGTTCCGTGAGCTCCGTGCGCGTCTCCGGGGGAATGCGACCCTTCGAAAGGTACGCGAGCGCCTTGTCAATCTTCACGTACTCTATGGTCCAGCGCCCCCACGTGTCAAGGCGCTGCAAGTCGCTGCGCAGGGCGAGTTCCTGCTCCGCGAGCGCCGAGAGTTCGTTCTTCCGCACGAGCCAAAAATTCGCGAACACGAGTATCGCGATGAACGAGGCGATAAATGCGACGGTGATAACCGGGCCGGAAATCCGCACGCTACTTTTCACGGCGGTCGTTCTCCAGGTATTCGAGATACGAGACCCAGTCCTGGATTACGCCGAAGGAACTGAGCATTGTCGTATCTTGCACAACGCCCAGCTTGCGGAGCGGACCGATGGACGATTCCAGACGGTCGATTTCGTGCACGTACCTGTCCTTCTGGGCCTGGAGCGCAATTATCTGCGCCTGCTTATCGGCAATGTCACGCCCCTGCGCCGCGATGATGAAGAACAAAGTAATAGCCCATCCGAGAATCAGCAGGGCAAGGGTTATCGCGACGGTCGGACTAAGGCGCACGCCCGTTTTGGACGTGTAATACACGCCTATCTGCTGGAGCTGTTTCGAAATACCCGAATCCTTGTAGGCCTCGCGGCTCGGGTATATCTCAAAAATATTCCTGTACCTCGCGAAATATTCATCCTGCTCCTCGCTATCGAATATGAGCACGAGCTTCGATTTCCGCGCATGCATCTTGTTCAGGAGCTCGAGGAAGAGGTCCAGATAATCGTTCACCTTGAAATGCGCACGCTGCAGGTTCAGGTACACAAAGCAACCCGGCCCCTCGGTAAGCATCTCAATCTTTTCGCGGACAGCGGCAAGCTGGTACGACCCGAGCGAACCGGAGAGGGTTATCTCCACGTCGTCGCCGCGGTCTTCCACCTGGATGTCAATAAGGTCGGCTCTCACGCATCACCCCTTCGCAACCGATATGGTCACCCTGAACTTCTTTTCGTCGGCGACGGTGAGCGCCGTACGCCAGAAGGGATAGACGCGCACGCCCTGGTACATCTCGGGAGCGGCCGAAGACGAAGCCCCGAAAATCGCCCCCACGAATACGGCTGCGGGCGTGGCGAACTTCATCGTGACGACGCATCCACGACCATAATCGTGAATCACGATCTTGCTTGCTTCCGGATAGACCACGGGATTCTTCCCGTCCCATTTCAGGTCAAAACCGTCTATGATGATCCGGCCCGAATCCTTGCCGAGCAGGCCGAATTCAAATATCGTGCCGAAGAAGCAGCGTGAATCCATGTACGTGGAATTCTCTATCCGGTAATCGACCGTGAGTTCCGACGACGAGGTCTTCAGGCCGAACGTCTTCGCGACGTGGAACACCCCGCGCTTCGAGCCAACGGCAAAGCCCTGTTCTTCCAAAAGCTCAATCTCCGCGCCGGAATCGCTGCGCTTGATGCGGTACTCGTACGGGTCCTTCAGCAGGTATTCGCGCATCGAAAGCGCCTGGTCTATCTGCGAAGCGGTCAAGTCGGCGTTCGGCAGCAGGCAGTCGAGGAACCCGAACGAAGGTTCGGCATCGTCGCGCCAGGCATTGAGCAAGTTGACCTCGGTATCCTTGTGGCAGAAGGCGCGTAGCGCACCGCCCGCATGGTAATCGAGCAGGAACATGATATCGCTATTCCCGGCCCAGATCTGCTTGCGGCCCTGCAGCAGGTAGTCGCAGACTTCCATGCGGACTCCGTCGAACGAAAGCTTTGAATCAAGCAAATGCGACGCAGCGGCCAGGTAACGGAAGCCCCAGTCACGCACATTCATGCAGCGCATGCCTTCCGCATTTCCCAGGTCGCGGAAAAAAATCGGCGACATGGCGGGCATCAGCGCTTCGCAGAATTCATCGAAGTCCCTGCCTTCAAGAGTAGCGCGGCCACGGCGGTATAAATTCAGGAACGATTTCTGGAACAGGTTGATTTCGGGCCTGCGCACGAGCGTCTCGCGACATGTCATCGCCGAAGCGGGGAGCCCGAGTTTTCTGCCGGCCGACATCAGGTAACTCAGCGAACCTTCCGGCGGAAGCTGGTTGATCAGGTAGCCTACGGGCCACGTCTGCAAATCGTTCGTTTCGACAAAATCCACCAGGCGTTCGAAGAACGAGACAATCTCTTCCGAGTTGGGAGGCAGGTCGAGCACCACCACCGCGGACTTTCCGCCATGGCAATACGATTCCGCAATCACCCGCCAGCGCAGGTCGTCGCTCTCGATGGCTCGGGTAAGCGTGTCGGCCACAGGCACGATGCGCATCAACGAGCCCTTGTCTTCTATGGTAAACCAGCCGGATACCGGAGTCGAACGCCCGACAGTCGCCTGCACGGCGGCCTCGCTCACGAGCGCGTAATCGAATCCCGATTTTTCGAGCACGGCGGTCATGCCCATTTCCCACACGAACGAGGAATTGAAGTAGCCCTGCGGCTCTATGTCAAAAAACTTCTTGAGGATATCGCGATGGAGATCCAACTGCAAGGACTGCGTCTCTTCCGGGAACAGCGGGAGCATCGGATCATAGAAACCTCCGCCAAGGAATTCCAAAACGCCCTCGCGGATGCCGTTCTTTATCTTTCCGAATGCGAGCGGCTTCGCCACCTTGCGGAGCATCCTGAGCGTCGGGCCGTCCATGAACACCGAGCACTTGACCAGTCCCGAATTCAGCAGCACGTCAAGTCCGTCAAGCAAATTGCGAGCTACCGCCTCGAGATTCTCGTAGGCCGTCGATGGCGAAAGCTGCAGGACAAAAGATATTGTCGGCTTCATGTTGTTAAGGATAGAAAAAAGTAACTAGTTATCAGTTACTAGTTACTGGAAATACGGGTATCGGGAGGCAAATTTGGAATTACAATCCTAAGGCCTCCGCCCTCAAAAACCCAGATTACCCACCTATTTGGGCAAAACTAATCTTATAACCGTAAGAAGTCAATTTTTTGATTATGGGAGCGATATCTTTCATTAACATTTCTTTTTTTAAAACAAAATCAATTTCATTTCGGCCATCAAATAATGCAGGACGCTTGTTCCGACGATCGTTAATTTGCGGTTTCATTTTTGAACGAAGATTTTCTATGAATTTCCACAATTCAGTTTCGTTATAGAAGGTATAATAGTTATACCCCTGAAACAAACTATCATTATTCAATTTCGTTTCATTTAAACTAACTAGATAAGCACAGCCATCATTTTCGTGATAATAATACAGCACCAAATCTAAAGGAGTATAATCTTTAACACACTCTATTTGTTTTTTTCTTTCTTCAACGTCTTTATCCAACATTTCTTCAAGCAACAACTTTTGGTGATTACTCAATTTTTTCAATCTTAACGATTTCATTTCACTGATAAAAGAGGCGCATGAATTAAGCATTGGATTTGTACATATAGGATAATTCAAACGAAAAACATCCTTATAATTTGATCCAATCGCAAGCTTGTAACCCGCGTAACCACAAGACCTCATTGAAGCAAGGGATTTATAGAAATCCCCGTAAGAAAGTTTTTCGTCAACATGTAACTTGGCACTAAAAAAATCATCTGCAGGCAGGTTGTTTTTTAAACCTTCTTCTTGAGCCTTAGCCCTTAAAGCACATATTTCTTTATAAAGAGGCTTGTCAATTACATCATCAATTGCTGAGATATCAGTAGAAGTCTTACCGATAATCTTACCGTTCAAGGAATAATTATCGGTCATGACATCTAGAACCACCTCGCCTTGCTTGGGAGTAAGGAATTCTTTTTTCTCGCTGTTACATGCCACAAGGAGAAAAAAAATCAAACAACAAGAAAAGCAAGCGCTTAATTTATTCGCAATCCACATAATTAATTAGAATCGCGGGTTTAGAAACTCATATGCAGGAGCAAAATCCTTAATGGCGCGAAACGTCAGGCGAGGACATTTTCCAGCCGGATTTGGCATTTTTTGCCAAAATTTCATCAATTAACGCTTTGTCTGTGCTAGACAAAGCTAGACTTTCCCAAGAAGCAACCTTAAGAACAAAGCCAGCTTGCTTTGTTTTGACTACGAATTTGCCCACATAGTTCACATCTGGCTCTACAGAAAGATCAAACTTATGATTGTCTAGTTCAACCTTGATAGGGATTCCTACGATAGGCTGCTTGAGCGGAGAATTTGCGGTAGTCACTTCGTATTCACCCGCCGGAATATTAGCGGCGACGCAAACCCTATCATTGAAGCGCCTGCATACATATTCCTTGCCAGAATTCTTGCTCTTCAAAATAAACTGCAAGGGCTCATCGCCAAAAAAGCTGAACGCAAGTCCCATGAAGTAAGAACCACTTACATCGCTGCGAATGACAACCAAGGCGTTATTTTCTCCAGGCTCCTTCATAGGAAGAGTGCCGGCACAGCCGTAGAAAAAGATACAGCTAAGGACAAGAATTGTAAGAGTTCTGAATTTCATTTTTCCTCCATTTGAATCGACAAAAATTTCCTAGAATATAATCATAATCCGACGGCCATACAATCCCGCAGGGTTTTATTGCGGGTTTAGAAACCCACTTGCAAGAGCATGCCTCCACCAGGTTCATCGAGCTTTACCGTTGGAGTGACACGGAGTTCCCATTTTTTAGATTTATCCCGATACTCTATCGCTTTTTCTCCACTCTCATCAAACAACGTCATTATAGCTGGAACTATGGCAATAGCACCTGCCAAAATAGCTGCTACACCTGTCACGAACCAAATACCACCTCCCACATAGCCTAAACCTTTCGTTACCTTGTAATCATAGTCGCGGGAGAACAAATGGGCTCCAAAATAAGTTGCAGGAACACCATAAAGAGCACCTAGAACAACAATGGGCCAAGCAACATTTCGATCTGCTTTAACCATATCACAACTAGTAGCCCAATCACGATATATTTCCGTACTGTCTTTCAAAGGTTCCGAACCATAGACATGGGCTAATAGCTGGCCCTGTGTTTCATTGCTTGGAACATATCCAGGAGTTCGAACAACATTTTCGCGGCATCCCCGAAAAATAAATATCGAAGATGAATCACCATATTGTTCTACATAAACCGTGTCACGGTATTGGGATGAGGCTTCAGCAAATGCAGTCAAAAACAAAAACAGCACTATGTACTTACACAAGGCATTCATACATACAAAATACAAAAAAAGCCCGCGGGTTGACGCGGGCGATGTATAAAAAACTCGATGGTTTAGCTCTAGGGGCAGTGAGCGACAAGCGACTCGTACTGACGGGTCGTGGAGGCGACCTTTGGCCACTTAGCGCTTCAGCGCTTATGTGGACATGGCCCCCCTTGTGATGTGAACCCCAAAAGTTAGACACAACTTTAGAGGCTAGCATGACAAAAATACACACAGAAGAAGAATGGCAAAGAGTCCTCGACCTGCACAAGGAGGGTATGTTGCCTAGGGCGATAGCTCGCCTAGTTGGCATA
>NZ_JAFZKX010000035.1 GCF_017551775.1 Fibrobacter sp.
GCCAAGTAAGGACTTTTGCAGGTGGCAGATTGACGTGCGTGCCCTTGCACGCCGCTAGTATTGTAGGGCTACGCCCGTATATGAAGAACCGCCGGCTTCGCCGGCGGGTCCCTTTTTTGCTCGTTATTTTTGTTAGTTTATGCGGAAATGAGCAGCGCGATGAGGCCGAGGAACATTCCGACCTTTACGGCGGTTTGTGCCTTTCTGTATTTCTGACGGTGCGCCTGTACGAGCACGTAGGCAAAGCAGGGCGTGAGCGTTATTCCCGTGAGAATCAGGAAGAGCGGTGGGTAGTTGTTCCCGAACACCTTGTCCATGTAGAACACTGGAAGCGGCAGCGAGATCCAGGTAAAGACGATTATGGCGCCGGCAAGCCTGTGGGCTGTCGCCGAGCCTGCGATAAGCGGGAACGTCATGATGCCTGCCTTCAGGTCTCCGGTTTCGTCTTCCAGGTCCTTGTAGATTTCGCGTGCGGTCGTGAGCAAGAATGCGAAGGGGATTGCAGGGATAATCGCCCAGATATAATTTTCCGGGTTCGGATTCCTTGTATTAAAAAGGAAGTGCATCATGGCCAGAAGCAGGGGAGTCGTGCAGAGGAAGGCGACCGTCATGTTCTTCAGGAGCGGGATATGCTTGAGCCACTTGTTGTAGGCCATCAGGAGCAGGCCCAGCACCGGGAAGAACAGCACGAGCGGAAATGATTCAAGTCCGAAGAGGAGCATCAGGACGAACAGGGTAATCCAGGTGATGCGAGCGGCCTTTACCGAAACTTTCCCGGTCACAAGCGGACGTTCCGGGCGGTTCATCTTGTCGCTTTCCAGGTCCAGGATGTCGTTCTGGATGTTCGCGAACCCGATGGCGAATGCAAATGCGAGCGCCTGAATGAAGACAAGCCGCCAGTTGATCCAATCCAAATCAGAATTGCAGTCGTCCGGTATGAAATAGGAACTTGGGAAATTGAGCAGCACATACCCGACCACAAGCGTGATTATCGCAATCACGATATTGACGGGGCGGGTCATCTTGAAGAGCGCTTCAAACATCGGCTACAAATATAAAAAGAAAAATCCGGTTTTTGAACCGGATTTTTTAGTAGCGGGGGCAGGACTTGAACGCTGCGACCTTCGGGTTATGAGCCCGACGAGCTACCAACTGCTCCACCCCGCGTCGAGGTAAGCCCATATATAGAAATATGAGCCCGATTTGTCAAGGGCAAAACAGCAAATTATGCGAAATTACGCTGAAAACCGCAATTCGGTGAAAAGCGCGCGCTTTCGCGAATATGGCCTGTGTGCGTGGTTACACGAATTTTTTCAGGATGTGCTTGCTGGCGACGAAGTAGTCGATACCGCTGATGATGGTAATCGCGGTGATGACTCCCATGACGGTCATCGGGAACACGTCCCAGATGCTGTCGAATCCCGGAATGAGGACTCGCACCGGGTCGATGGCGCCGAGGAGGATGGCGACGATGCCGATTCCCTGAAGGGCTGTTTTCCACTTGCCGCTACGGCGTGCGGGCATGATAAGGCCTTCGCTTGCGGCGAGCGTGCGGAGCGTTTCCACGCTGGATTCGCGGAAGTAGATGAGGGCTACCATCCACACGGGGGCATATCCCGTCGCGATGAAGCACATGAAAATCGTCATGTTCGAAATCTTGTCGCTGAATGGGTCGAGGTACTTGCCGAGCGTGCTCACTTCGCCCATCTTGCGGGCGAGTTTTCCGTCGAGGAAGTCGGTAAGCATGAACCCGAGCACCATGATAAGCGCGAGGCTCTTGAACACGATGCTGTTGTTGCTGTAGTCCAGGTCGTTGTCGTAGAAGAACACCCAGAGGAAGAACGGGGTCAGCACGATGCGGCTCATGGTGAGCTGCGATGCGAGGGAAAGCGGCTTGCGGTGAGCGGGGTCGCGGTAGTACCAGTAGGCATACGCAGCGGTGGAGGCGAGGATAAGCAGGATGGAGGTGACCATCGCAATCTGCTGGTAGTCCTCGAGGTTCAGCAGGTACACGCCCATCGTGATGGTAATCGAGATGTTCGCGAGTTTGCTCCAGCGCCTCTTGCGCGGCAGGGATTTACCTTCGCGCAGCACCCCGAGCGAGAACAGCGAATGCGCAATCAGTCGGGCGAGCAAGAAAACGCAGCCCACGGCGAGCAACTTCTCGGCCTGTTCGTTCTGCAGGAGGTTGCGCACAAAAATGCTCGTCATGACTACGAAGGAAAGCGCGCCGTCGATGATGTTCAGCCAAAGCCTGTAATAGGGCTTCTCGATTTCTTGAGCGCGGAGCTGGTACAGGTTGACCCAGCCCATTATGAGGGCGATACCTACGAATGCGCATGCGGTTTTGTCCATGCCATTCCATATGAAGATTATAACGCATACGAAAACGAGTGCCCTGAGGACGCTCCAAACGCGCGACCTGAATCGAACATCGGATGTGTTTTCGGTCATTGGTTCTTCTCCAAAAGTTGCTTGGCGTGCTCACGCACGGTTTCAGAATTGTCTCCCAGCATACGGACCAGTTCTTCGATACGTCCGCTGTTGTCGAGGTCGGTGACAGACGTGTAGGTACGTCCTTCCACAACCTGCTTGCTTACCGACAGCTGGTTCTTTGCGCGGCTTGCGACCTGGTGCAGGTGGGTAATCGTGAGCACCTGGTGGTGCTTGCCCAGATTCTTGAGCGCTTCGCCGATGCTGTTGCCGATTTCGCCGCTGATGCCGGAATCGACTTCATCGAAAATGAGGAGCGGTACCTTGTCGAGTTCCGCCATGACGCTCTTGATGGCAAGGAGCACGCGGGAAAGTTCACCGCCGGATACCGCCTTCTGCAGGCTCTTCGCGCCTTCACCGGGGTTCGGCGCGAGCGTGAATTCAATCTTGTCGACACCGTTCGGCGTGAAATCCTGCGGCGCGATGCTCGTCTTGAAAACGGCCTTCGGCATCCCGAGGGTACGGAGTATCCCCTGTACGGCGCCGTCGAATCGGAGGGCGGCTTCGGTGCGCTTTTCGGTAAGGCGCTTTGCGGCCTGGTCCATCGCGGCCTTGTGCTTTTCCATCTGGCGGGAAAGTTCCTCGATGTCGGCGTCGAGATTCTCGAGGCTCTCGAGTTCCTGCCTGCGCTGCTCCGTAAGCGCGATAAGGCCCGCGACATCGGTGCGGTACTTGCGCTTGAGTTTCTGGATGGCAGCGATGCGCGCGTTGGCGCGGTCGATCTCGGCGGGCGAGAGCGACTTCGCGGGCGAAAGCCGCAGCAAATCCTTGCAGATGCTTTCGAACGGGTCGGCGACTTCGGTAAGCGTGTTCAGCGTGTCTTCGTAGTGCGGGATGCGCGAGGCGAGCGTGCGCATCTTCGCCTGCAGAATCTGTACCTGATCCAGGAGCCCGTTGTCGCCACCGAGCAGTCCTTGAATATCGTTGATGCAGTGGCGTTCCGTTTCACCCTTGCTCGCTATGTTGACCTTCTCTTCGAGTTCTTCTTCTTCGCCTTCGCGGAGGGCGGCTTTCGAAAGTTCGTCGTACTGGAACTTGAGAAAGTCCTTCTGGGCGGCAAGTTCGGTGGCCTTGTTCTTGGTTCCCTCGATCTTGTCGAGAATGCTGTTCCAGGCGTTCCAGGATGCGGTATATTCCGCAAGGAGGCTGCCGTTGCCCGCATAGTCGTCGAGCATCTGGGCGTGCGTGCGCGTGTCGCGGAGCAGGATCTGTTCGCTCTGGCCGTGCATCTGTATCAGGTGCTCGCCCAGGTTTTGCAAGTCGGCGAGGTTCACGACGCTTCCGCCCACGCGGGTGCGTCCCTTGCCGTTTTCGAGGATTTCGCGGCGAATCACGAGCTCGTCATCGCTGTCGATGCCCATTTCATCGAGAATCTGCTTGACCTTCGGCTCGTTGCTTATGTCGAATATGCCCTCGATGACCGCCTTTTCTTCGCCGGTACGGACCATCGAAGCCTGCGCCTTGTCACCGCATACCATGCGGAGCGCCTTCAAGAGAACGGACTTGCCGGCACCGGTTTCGCCGGTAATGGCGGTAAAACCCTCGTGGAAGGGGACTTCTGCGTGCGAGATTAGCGCAAACGAATCTATGGAAAGCTGCTTTAACATGGTAAGAAAATTAGCAAATCCAAGTGTCAAAAATAGACACTTTACTTTTCGAATTCAATCACGCTCCTGTAAATCGGGCGGCCTTCCTTCCGGTACTTGCGTTCGAAACCGGTGGTGATGCCCTCGGTGGGCTCAGCCGTATTGCGGACAAGAACCTTGCAGGTGGGGAATGCGTCGAAGGTCTCGAGCGCAATCTCGTTGTATTCCTTGTGGTCGGTTCCCCAGTAGAATATGCGCTTGCCGGGCTTGAGGCAGCGGGCCACTTCGGTCAAAAAGTCGGGGCGCAGCAGGCGGTTCTTGTGGTGGCGTTCCTTGGGCCACGGGTCGGGGAAGTACATGTGGAAAGCGTCGACGGTGTTGCTCTTGACGCAGTCGCGCAAGAAGTAGAAAACGTCACCGCGGAGCATGGCGGCGTTGCCCTGGTCGATTACGCCGCGCTTGGTCATGCGCTCGACCGCAAATGCGGCCCAGGTGTAATCCCATTCGCTACCCATGATGAAGTAGTCGGGGTGCTTCTCGGCGTAGTCCGTCATGAAGTTGCCCTTGCCGCTGCCGATTTCCACTTCGATGTGCCCGTTCTCGTTAGGGAACATGTCTTTCCAGTTGAAGTCGAGCGTGTGCGGCTTGCCGTCTTCAGTCTTGATGGGCTTGCGGTCGCCGTTCGTGCGGAACACGTAGTGCCAGAGGCCCTTCTGTTCGGGGTCGGCCTTCAGGTCGCGGTAGAATTCCGGAATGACGACCTCTTTCGGGTCCTTCTCTTCGTTATCGTTCAAAATTTCGCTTTTTTCTTCTGTCATAAATTCTTCCAAATCGCGGCGTGTGATGTGGCACTCCACATTACACAAACGCCACTACCTTCTCTTTGAATTTTTCGGGGATGGCCTTCTTGAGGGATTCCTGGATGTACTTCTCGGAATACTTCATCGAGAAATGGCTCAGGATAATCTGTTCGCACTTGACTTCGTCCCCAAGTTCGTTCAGGGCGCGCACAATGTGGTCGAGGTGCGTGTGGCCCTTCTTGCGGCTCATGGCCTCGTCTTCGGGGGCGATGAACGTGCATTCGGTGACGAGCACCTTCGACTGGAAAATGCTCTTGTTCTCGAGCAGGCTTTCGCCGAGGCAGTCTCCCGTAAAACTCAGCAGCGGTTCGTAAACTTCACGCGTGATTTCCACGCCGGCCTGCCGGAGCTTTATGATTTCGTCGGCGCTCTTGCCGAGGAATTCGTCTTTCAGTTTCTTCTTGTGCAGAAGGACGGTGGCGCCCAGCGCGGGAACCGAATGCTTCACGCTGAACGGTTCGAGAACGAGATCCTTGCGGTACTGGAGCGCAATCCGTTCACCCGCCCTTACGGGTACGATTTCGGGGTACTGGAACTTGGCTTCGCTCACGCCCTCGAAAAGCGCTTCGGCTTTTATCCAGTGCCTTGCACCGTCGCAGATGGCTTCGGGTATGTAGTAGATGCTGTCGCGTTCCACTCCCATCATCTTGCGCAGGCTGTGGTGACGCATGAGGCAGCGGGCGTGGTCGCCGTGCGCATGCGTGAGGAACACGTGGTCGAGGGGTGTTGCCGAGAGCGGACATTCGCCCATATCGACGCAGAAGTTCAACTCGGGGAACTGCATGTAGGTCGCAAGCCCCGAAATAGAAAATCCTTGCACGCCGGAACAGGCCGCCTTGAGGTGAACCTGCTTGAGCGCATTGTGTATGTACTTGCTTTCTGTCGTCACGTTATTTACCGCGACAGAATCTAGAAAAAAAGCCGCCTGTTAGGCGGCTGCATTTTCGTTCGGCGCTAGCGTTAGCGGTTGTTTTCGTCCTTTGCCGATTGTATAATCGATTCGAAATCGGAACATTCCATGAGCTCGATGTTGGTACCCATGGCCTTGTTTCTCGTTCTGGCGTTGCCCTTCTTTTCGGGGACGCGGAAGCAGAAGTAGTACGTACCGCCGAGGTCGGTCGGGATACCCATCTTGAATACGCGGATTCTTTCCTTGGAACCCTTGTTGTAGTAGATCTCGTGGTAGTCGTAAGTGTTCTTGATTTTTTCAAGACGCTTTTCGTTGCTGAAAAGGAGCTCGTTCACGATGGGCCCTTCCAGGTCGATGGGGAGGGAATTCTGGAAGCGGAGTTCCAGTTTGCCGTTCGTCTTGACAATCGTCGTCTCGCTGGGCTTGATGAGGTAGCGCTGCTGCGGAATGTTCTTGTACGCCTTGTTGTGAGCCTTGCGGACACCGCACATTTCACGCATATCCGGGTTTTCGGCGAAGTCGATATCGCGGCAGATGGGGGGCAGGTTCGCGGGGACCTCGAAGTCGTCTCCATTGGAAGATCCGGCGCAGGCGGCGAACAAGGGCAAGGAGGCGAGAATGGTAGTCAGCTTGAGGGCGAATTGTATTGATTTCATGTTATAAATATAAATTATCTCCCCCTAAAAACATTTTTTTTCTGATTTTTATAAAAAAAAATTCGTTGAGGGGTGTTCAAGGATGTTCGTCCTCGACGGTTGTGATAACAAAAAATTACAAAACGGCTGGTTTTGGGAGGGGTCTTCCAATTTTTTTGGCGATAATGTCTTTACCTGACAAAATAAAATCCTATTTTTACTCCGTAAGGATTGGGTAAACGGTATAAGATGAATATTTACAGTTGGAACGTGAACGGAATCCGTTCTGCATTAAAGAAAGGATTTGGGGACTGGTTCAAGTCGACCGCTCCCGATATCCTTTGCTTGCAGGAAGTACGCGCCGAAGAAGAACAGGCCGATGACCTGCAGGTGCCGGACGGTTATTACACGTTCTGGAATTCGTGCAAGCGCAAGAAGGGCTACAGCGGTGTGGCCGTGTTTTCGCAGATAGAACCGGATGCCGTCAACTATGGTTTTGACATCGAGGAATTCGACGAGGAGGGCCGCGTGCTCCAGCTCGTGTTCCCCGACTGGGTCCTGAATTCAATCTATTTCCCGAACGGCGGCTCCGGCGACGACCGCCTGGACTACAAGCTGCGCTTCTACGATGCGTTCCTTGAGAATTCGATGCGCTGGGTCAAAGACGGCAAGCACGTGCTGACCGTGGGCGACTACAATACCTGCCACAAGGCGATTGACATCGCCCGTCCCGAAGAAAACGAGAACGTGAGCGGTTTCTTGCCGATTGAACGCGCCTGGATGGACAAGTACGTGGACAGCGGGTTCGTGGATACGTTCCGCACGCTGCATCCCGATACGCGTGAAGCCTATTCCTGGTGGAGCAACCGCGGCGGTGCCCGTGCCCGCAACGTGGGGTGGCGCCTGGACTACGCCTTCGTTGACCAGACCCTCATGCAGAACGTCGTGAGTTCCGAAATCCATCCGAACGTGATGGGATCGGACCATTGCCCGATCAGTATCGAGCTGGAACCTCCGTTTGCGCCACTGCCGATTAAACCCGCGGATGCGGATTAGGCGATAGCTCCAATATTTTGATAAAAAGCATGCGGTGCCCTTCCGGCACCGCTTTTGCGTTCCGTTAGAACTGGAAGTAGATGAACGGGCAGGAGTCCGCGCTCATGAACTGGTATATCACGAAGATGATGAATGCCGTGGAAAGCACCATCAGCGGGATGGGCTGCGATGCGAACATGATGCGGTAGCGGCTCTTCCATTTCTTGGGAATCCAGTGGATGAGCATGCCCGCGATGAACACGAGGATGATGTTGATGTGTTCCCAGGCGATGGTGCCGAGCGTATCCCATTTCCAGGCGGTACCCATCTGGTTCACCATGTTCTTGGCCGTATTCCAGGCGACTTCGTTCGCTTCGGCGGGGTCGAGGTTCGAACCTGCGCGGAAGAACAGGCGCGTAAACGTGATGAACACGAAGGTGAGCGTCACGTTCCAGGCCACATAGAGCCAGTGGTAGGTCTTGTCGCTGAACAGGCGGAAAATCATGACGGAGTATATGCCGATGAACAGCACTCCGAACCATACTGCGGTAATCGCGCAGATGGGCAGGTGGAACTTCTTGTAGATGACGGCGCTTGCGGCAAAGAGCAGGAACGCTGCCGTGGCGCGGAACGTGCGGCTGCGCTTGACCCAGATTTTGTTGAACACCTGGCCGAACCCGTTGAGGCCGCCCCAGATGATGAAGTTCCAGCTGGCACCGTGCCACCAACCGCCCACGATCTGGGTGGCCATGGCGTTCATGTTCGTGGTGATGAACTTGCGGGAATCCGGCTTGAAGTAGGCGTAGATGGAAATGTAGAGGAAGAGCGCACCGAGCGCGATGGCGACCCACACGCTGCCCGAAAGCATGATGGCCACGAGACTCAGGAATCCCATCCAGAAGAACGTTCCGATGGAGGCTCCGCGGTTACCGCCCAGCGGAATGTACAGGTAGTCGCGCCACCAGCTCGAAAGACTGATGTGCCAACGGCGCCAGAATTCGGTGGGGGAGAGCGCTTTGTAGGGGCTGTTGAAGTTCTGCGGCAGGCGGAAACCCATCAGGAGGGCGACGCCGATGGCGATGTCGGTATAACCCGAGAAGTCGGCGTACACCTGCAGGGAGTAGGCGAAGAGCGCGATGAGGTTCTCGAGACCGGTGTAGAGCAGGGGCTGGTCGAACACGCGGTCCACGAAGTTCGTCGCGAGGTAGTCGCTCAAAATGATTTTCTTGCCGAGCCCGTTCAGAATCCAGAATACGGCCATCCCGAAGGCGCGGCGGGGCAAAAAGTAGGGCTTGTAGAGCTGCGGGACGAACTTGTCGGCGCGAACGATGGGGCCTGCCACGAGCTGCGGGAAGAACGAGAGGTAGAAACCGAAATCGAGGATGTTCTTGACGGCCTTGATTTTCCCACGGTAAATGTCGATGCAGTAGCTTATCGCCTGGAACGTGAAGAACGAGATGCCCACCGGCAGGATGATGGTATCGACCAGCGAGTGCGTGCCGAACATCTTGTTGCTTGCGGCGGCGAAGAAGTTGTAAACATGCAGTTCGATGCCGGTAAAGTCGTAGAGGGCGTCGAGGAAGAAGTAGGAATACTTGTAGTAGCAGAGAACGAGAAGGTCGATGATGACGATGATGATCATCAGGAACTTCTTTTTCCACTGCACCTGCGCTTTTTCAATCCACTTGCCTATGAAGAAGTTCGCGAGAACGCAGAAGATGAGGATGCAGACGTAGCTGCCGCTCGTCTTGTAGTAGAAGAACAGGCTGGTCGCGAAGAGGAATGTGTTGCGGAGCAGGAGCTTCCGGTGCACAAGCGAGAAGATGGCGAAAACGACCGCGAAGAATCCCCAGAAATAGAACTGCGTGAAGAGAAGCGGACTATTCGGATCGAAAGCAAACGTGCGGGTGAGATAGGGAATTAAATAGTCTAACATATCGGTGTCGTGGCTTATTTCTCGCTCTTTTCCAGTGCAGGCAGGTTTGCGATGTGTTCCTGGTACGAATCAATCAGGGCTTTGTAGAACATGTCGCCTAGAAGGTGATAGCCCGCCTGGTTGAAGTGAACTTTGTCTTTTTTCGCGAGGCTCGCTTTTTCCCATTTGGCCATGGAACCGAGGCCGCCCATCAGGGAGAACTTGTCCCAGATGCCCGCCTTGTACTTTTCAGCGAGCTTGAAGAAAGCCTTGCGTGCCTGTTCGCCTACGGGGTGCTGCACATAGCGGCGCTTGCGCACCTTGCGGAACATGTCGTTATTGGTCTCGAAAACGAAGGCCGCATTCGGGTTTACGCGCTTGATGCGCTGGATGAGCGTGTCGTAGTTGCCGCGGAACGCCTTCTCGTCGAATTTTTCCACGTTGGCATCGTTTACGCCGATTGCGAATATCACGAGGTCGGGCTTGACGAAGGCGAGTTCCTTCTCGAAAAGCGGGCATATTTCTTCAAAGTAGTGTGCGACGCGCGCCCCGTTGATGCCCACGTTCGTGTAGATGATTCCCGGGTAGTTGGATTCGGAGAGGACGCCGGTGAGCGTGAATCTCGGGCGTACCGCCGACATTGTTTTCGAAAGTTCGATAAGCGAATCGCATACCGCCTTCTGAGCGGAATCCGCGGGTGCCTTCGTCGAATCGAGCAGGGCGCATGCCGCCATCAGGCCGTTCTGCGCCTCATTGCGTTCGAGGCATGTGGTATCCATGATGTCGCAGTCTCCCTGGAACATGGAGTCCGCGGAGGCTTCCGCGTTTTCTTTTAAGGCGGCGTTCTTGCCCGAGGCGGAATCCTTGCCTGCCGTGGCGGAATCAATCTCGGTCGTGTCGAGGTTCGCACGGTAGATGGAATCTTGAACAAGCGAATCGATTACGTACTTAGCCACCTTCGCCTGGAGGGTAGTGTCTGCCCAGCGGAAGGCGAATGTCAGCGTGTCTATCGGGCGGGGGCTTTTGAATACGTAGCTCTGCGTCGCGGTGTCACGCACGCCGTAGATGTCGGTCGAATCGACTACGAGTACGGGGACGACGTTGTTGCTGTCGCTGTACCCGAACAGGCGGAATTTAGTTTCTTCGTAAATCGGGGAAGAGTTGTATTTGTCGAGCAGGAGCGTGAATTCGGCTCTCGGGTCGCTCGTGCTGACTGCGATGCCGAGGAGCCCGAGCGGCTTCTTCACTTCGCGGAGCACGTTCTTGCTCATGTCCCAGATGCCCTTGTACTGCGAGCCGTAGCTGGAGGGCGTATTCGTGCGGGCTGCGGAATACGGGAATACGAAACCGCGGCCGGCGGATGAACCCGGATATTCTTTGACGAGGTGCTCGCGGATGCGGCCCGAAATAACGTCGGCCTGGATGTGCGAGCCGCCGATGTGCATAATCCGTACCTGTCCCTTGTTCTCGAAGATGAGGGAATCCATCTTCTGGAAGAACGGCTCAAAGGAATCCTTGCCGCTCGGGAACTGGATGTAGTTGAGCGTGGAATCTATGAAATCGTACTTCGAAAAATCGATGACATAACCAGTCGGGTTCGAAACCGGCGGCGCTGCGAACAGCGCGGTGGCGATACATGCTATGGAACAGAGAATGCGCGGAAGCCTTGTCATTGAGCGTCCTCCGCCTGTGGAGCCGCTTCAGCGGGCTTTTCTGTTTTGTTTTCCTTGTACCACTTGCTCAGTTCCTTCAACTTCGCGTCGTCAATCTTGTGCCTGTCGCGGAACTTGAAGAAGTCGTAGTGCATGCGGAGCGCGTTGCAGAAGAGTTCACCCATGTAGGCTGCACCCCTGCGGCTGAAATGGATGTAGTCGGCTCCGGCGAGCGGCGGGGACTGCTTGACCCACTTGCGCATGGAACCTTCGCCGCCCATCACGCGGAACATATCCCAGTAGGCAAGGCCGTTTTCGAGTGCGATTTCGCGGAGCATCTGGATGGTGAGTTCCAGTCCGGGATAGCTCTTGATTTTGCCGTCCATCTGCTTGGCCATGTCGGCGGGTCCGATGAACAGAATGTCTGCATCGGGGTTGGCGTTCTGGACCGTCTGGATTTGCTTCGTGATGAGCTTGCGCGTGTATTCGAGGTTGCTCTTGTTGAGGCTCGGGACGAGGTTTCCGCCGTATTCCATGATGATGAGGCGTGCATTGATCGCCTTGAAGGATTCGGCCAGGAGTTCCTTGTCCATGCGGGTGAACACCGTGCCCGAACTGCCGCGCATGGCGACGTTGTCTACCGCGACGCCGTACGGGCCGTCCACGGAGATGGAATAGATTTCAGCATTGCCCGAGAGGTAGACCTTCGCGTTCGACGTGGTGTCGGGGAGCTTCCACGTGAACACGCGGAGTTTGTTGAACTTCTCGTCGGTGGGCGCGGGCGCGTCTACGAATTTCTTCTTGCGCTTTTCTTTTTCGGTGCCTTCGTTCTCGATAACGGTCGATTCGTATGCGAGCCGAGCCCTGAGGTTGCCGCGCTTGCTGGCGAGCACCTTGATGATTCCATAGCCGCCCACATGCGTGAACTTGCCGTCCTTGTCTTCGCGCTTCTTGATTCCGATGACTGCGCTGCCTTCGAGCTTGCTCACCTGCGCGAGCGGGCCGTAGCGGTTGTGGTCGGCGCGGTCTTCTTCGGTGCCGAACATGATGAAGCGGGTGAGGTCACCGTTGTTCCACACGCTGGTCGTCTGCGACGGGATGTTCAGCACCGCCGGGAGCATGCCCGGTCCGCCGCCGCCGAATTCCTTCTGCAGGTCTTCGCGGATGGTCGCCGATATGCGGTCTTCTTCGAGCTGGGAGTCGCCGTAGTGCACGATGTGCACGGTGTTCGAATCGATCTTCGCGAGTTCCAGGTGCAGGAACAGGCGGTCAAACCATGTGGGGTCGTTGTTCGGCAGGTCGAACCTGTTGCGTCCGTTCTGGAAGAAGTCTTCGTAGAACTTCAGCGAGTCGGAGAATTTCGCGAATTCCTTCGCTTGCGTGGCCGCCATCATTTCTTCGATAGCTTTCTGCGGGTCGGTTTCGGCGTTGTTGTCTTCCGCGATGGCGTTCGGGTCTTCTTTCTCGAAGATATCCGTGAGCGCGGGGAACCGGAAGGTGACGTCGGCGATAGAAATCCCGCTAGCCGGGTAAATCCACGCCAGAACGCCTAGGACAACGAACAGACTTAAGATACTGAGAAATGATTTGAATGGGGTCATGTGCTTTTATTCGGCTTTTTGCGGAGTGGTGCGGAGGCGTTCAACGATGGCTTCGGGGCTGCCCACGAGCATTTCGCCCACGCGCATGTCCTTGTATTCGAATTCGCCTGCGCCGGCCTTGGAACCGTCCACGTAGACGACAATCTTTGCGCCCTGGTAGTTCGCCTGGTCGAGCTGCTTGCCCATCTTCATCGGGGCGAGCGGGTGCGAGACGGAGCAGTTGCCGAACTTCGCGTCGCGGAACATCTGGGCGGTCTCGAAGACCTTCTTCATGTCGTTCGTGAAACTTGCAATGTAGAAGTCCACGCTCTGCTTGGGGCTCGGGAGCAGGTTGTGTTCTGCGAGCAGGTCGGCGAGAACCACGTCGCCCATGCCGAATCCCACGCCCGGAATGCGTTCGCCGCCGAGCTTTTCGGTGAGGCTGTCGTAACGTCCGCCGCCGGCGATGGCGCGCATGGACTTGCCCTTGTCAAAGACTTCGAACACGATGCCCGTGTAGTAGGCGAGGCCGCGCACGATAGAGAGGTCGAGGTTCACGCATTCGCCGTAACCTGCTGCCGTGAGCGTGGCGAACAGGTCTTCGATTTCGGCGAGGGCCGCGGTGGCGTTTTCACTGTGCACCTTGGTCTTGACTTCTTCGATGCTCTTGCAGCTCATGAAGTCGTCGAGCTGCTTCACCTGTTCTTCGGTGAGGCCTGCGTCGGCGAGAGCCTTCGCGAAGGCTTCGGGGCCGATTTTCAGACGGCGGTCGAGTACCGGGTAGACGAGCGCCGGGTTCGGGGCGCCAATCTCTTCGAGGTAGGTGGCCAAGAGCTTGCGGCTAGAGACGCCAATCGCAAATTCGCCGTCCTTGAGACCGAACTTGCGCAGCATCGTCGCGATGGAGGCGAGCAGGTCGGCTTCGGCGTAGATGCTCTCGGTGCCGATAATGTCCATGTTCAGCTGGAAGAACTCGCGCAGGCGGCCTTTCTGTGCCTTTTCGTAACGGAAAAGGCGCGGCATGCTGAACCACTTGAAGGGCTTCTTGAGTTCGCGGGCCTTCTGGATCACGAGGCGGGCGAGCGTCGGGGTCATTTCGGGGCGGAGCGCGATTTCACGGTCGCCCTTGTCCTTGAAGTTGTAAAGCTGGCTTACGATCTCTTCGCCGGACTTGCCGGTATAAAGCTCCAGATGCTCGAACATCGGGCCTTCATATTCTTCGTAGGCGAAAGATTCGGCGACACTGCGCCAGGTATCGAAAATGTAGTTCTGGATGCGCTCGGCTTCCGGGTAAAAATCACGCGTGCCCTTGGGCAACTGAGGGATAGAAATGCTCATAGTGAGCGGAAATATAGCTTTTGGCTACTGGAGTGTCATTCGTCTTTCTCGGTTGCGGCGAGTTCCGTGATGCATTTGCGGAATTCGCTGGTGCCTATCGTCATCGTTGTCAGGCCGTTGAAGTAGAGCGAGTCGTTGAAGTCGCGATCCTTGTCGTAGCCGAGCAGACCTTCCGAAGATAAGTCGCTACAGTTTTCCTTTGTGATATTGACTTGCTTTTCTTCGAGGGTGCAAACTTTGTCGCCGGAGCTCACTTGGACAGCGGCTGTGTACTCCAGGGAGTCCCTTTCGACTTTTGTAACCTCGAACTTGATTGTCTTGCCGTTCAGTTTGAATGTCTTTGCGAGTTTGGATGATTCTAGAACTTCGATTCCGTGGTTCTTTTCGTAATCCTTTATGTCGGATTCCTGCTCTGGTGTGAACAAAGTATACAACGTTGTAAATCCGATGAAGTTGACATTCCCATTAAGATGAATGTAAAGATCCGACATAAATTGGGTATTCATGTAGTCGTCGTACTTGAAATAGGCGGGCGTATAAACCCTTTCTTCCTTAAACTTGCTGTCGGAAATTGTCAGGACCGATTTATAATACTGTTCCTTGAATTTGCGGTCTTCGTCGGATATACAAGTCCACTCTTTGAGGTGGGTGCATTCAATGTTATTCCACTCGCCATAAATGTTGTCTGTGGAACCTCCGATGTAATAGAGCGGGTTGGTAAAACCGGCGTAATCGACGGCAAGCGTGTCGCCGCGGATTTCGTAGCGGATGGTGTCTTCTTCTGGATTGGTGTCATAAAAGAACTCGTCCCAGTTGAAAGAACCCTTGTGTAGAACGCAGTATCCCGTTGTATGGGCCTTAATGCTTTTAGTTATGATGTGATTTTCTTTGTCGACCTTCACCTGGTGGTAATTTTGGCTTTCGGATGTATCGGGTGAAATGAAATTGCTCTCGTCGGAACAGCCAAAGAACGTGAATGTGAATACTGCACTGCAAATCAGAAATTTTTTCATTTGTTTAATCTTTTTCTTTTTTTAATACACACAAAATATATATAATTTTGAGATTATGCAAATAATTGCTTTGTTGATACGACCCAATATCAATTGATGGAAAATACAAATAGGCCTAGATAAATATAAATGCAAGTGCTGAAATGAATGTCGCAAAAAGAACCAAGCCTTTGTAGTTGCGCTCTTTTATACAACGGTGGCCGTACTTAAATGGAGCCAGATAATAGAAATTCCACATTGTTTTGTACATAGAAACTAGATCGTTTTTAGAATCATCCCGGGGATTCTTTTTCTGCTCGCTGTCGTACATATAACCCAAGACCCCTAAAAAGGGAAGGCTTAATAAGAAAACGAATGCAATGAAGTAATTGGAATTAAATTCAAACTTGTCCTGTATTTCAGCAATAAATGCATCTCTCGCAATTACGGTAACGCATATTATTCCGATGATGAACAAAATAAGCACGGCGACATAACGCTTGGAATACAGTCGGGCCTTGAGCGGGATTTTTTCTTCCTCGACAATATCTTCTTTTTCGTTTGAAGATTCTTTATGCGGCTTTAGCGCCCCGCACCAAGGGCAACGGGGCTCAGTGAAATTGTAATTTTCGCCGCATTCCGGACAGAACATTACAGGAAAACTCCCAAAAGAAGTATTACAAGGAATAAAGAAAAGATGAGTACAATCCCCTCGAGTGAACCAACTGCTCGCCAATGGAACCGTCTTTGATATAAAAGCAATGAATTTTTTAATGGGTTTCGTCTTCTAAGTCGCCTAATTACAAGAGCCCAAAGATAAAGAAGAATTGTCACGCCAGCAGGTAATAAGTAGGCAAAAGGAATGACTCGTTCAATGTCATTCAATCCGGAATATCTGCAGACTAAAGCCGCAATAAGGAATAGCAGGTGATAAGCAACCACCAGGAAAAAGGAATACCAAGAAAAAAGAGAATCTTTATTTATGCGTTTTCTTTTCACAGTTTCGTTTTGAATATACCATATTTCGTGAGCTTTTGCTAATGCTTTCTGCCGTTATTTTCTACATTTGCGGCAATGGATAACTCTTCCCTGAACGTTTTGATTTTGGCGGCTGGGCTCGGGACACGGCTCCGCCCGCTCACGAACGACGTGCCTAAGCCGCTCGTGCCCGTGGTGGACGCTTCGATTCTCGATTTGCAGGCCCGAAAGGCCCGTGCCATCGGGAATGTGCGCCTGCATGCGAACGCCCATTACCTGGCGGAACAGGTGGTGGAGGCGGGCAAGGCGCTCGGTTTCGAGAAGGTTTGGGTGGAACAGCCGGAAATCTTGGGAACGGCGGGGCCGCTGCGCCGCATTTATGCAGAGGGTTACCGCGGTGGCTTGCTCGTGATGAACGGCGACGCCTATTGCAATTTTGATCTGCGTGCGTTCGTGAACAACGCGCAAGCGCAGGCGGCTCGGCCGGATGGCCCGCAGGTGGCGCTCTTGGCGGTGGACTTCCCGAAGGTCAACACCTTCCGTGTGGGCGCTGATGGTCGCTTGGCGGGAATTGCCGGGCGCTTCGGCGAAACTTCCGGAACTCCCGCGACGTTTTCGGGCGTTTCGTGGTACAGCGATGCTGCCCTCTCGCGAATTCGTGAGGGCGAATCAGATATCCGTGAATTCTGGAAGCAGGAAATCGCTGCGGGCCGCGCACCGTTTGTTGACATGACGCAGCAGCGCGCGACCTGGATTGACATGGGGTCGCCCGAGGGCTTGATGGCCGCGGTGGAGGCCCGCCTGAAGGAACTGGGTCGTGACGTGAACGAGGCCGTAATTGAGCCCGGTGTAAAAATTCCCGCAGGCGTTACAATCAGGCATTCCGTGATTTATGCCGGAGCGGAAATCGCAGAAGGTGAAACCGTCGAGAACGAAATCCGCGGAAAAGGATTTAAATGGACTGTTCTGTGTCATCCTGAGCGGAGAACCGAAGGTTCGTAGTCGAAGGATCTAAAATGCCGAAAGACTATTACACATATATGATGACGAATCAAAGTAACTCCACTCTATATATTGGAGTTTCGAATAATATTGTGCGGCGCTCTTTAGAACATATTTCAGGGACTGGAGCTACTTTTACATCAAAATACAAGATTAATAAACTTGTCTATTTTGAACGATATACGGAAATAACAGATGCTATTCGTCGGGAAAAACAATTAAAGGGATGGATAAGAGCAAAAAAGGAAATGCTCATAAATCAAATGAATCCTGAATGGAAAAATCTTATGTCTGATTGAGATCCTTCGACGGAGTTTACCCTGAGCTTGCCGAAGGGCCTGGATGACACAGCCATTAACAAAAAAGTGACCTTATATGAGAAAATTCAGAGTCGTTTTAGTTGAACCGGAACATCCCCACAACGTGGGCTTCGTGGCCCGCGCCATGCATTGCTACGCCCTCGACGAACTGTATATCGTCTACCCGAGGCGTGACAAGGTCATCGAGAATTCTTACCACACGGCGCCGAACAGCCACGAAGTTTTGGACAAGGCGACTATCGTGCACAAGTTCGAGGATGCCATCGGCGATTGCGCCTGTGCGGTCGCATTCAGCCGTCGCATTTACGGTTCCGCCATCAAGCACACGATGATGCCGGGACTTGCGGAACTGTTGCCCGAGAACGGGACGATTGCGCTTGTGTTCGGGCGCGAATCCTGCGGGCTCGAGACCGAAGAGGTGAATGCCTGCACGTACCAGTGCGAAATCCCGGTGCCTGGGCTCATGAGCCTTAACTTGGCGCAGGCGGTGACGGTGGGGCTGTACGAACTCTGCCGCAGCGGCGCTCTTGCAAATGGTGAAGGCCGTGCGAAACGCGGGACGAAGGGCGCCTGCGAAACGGCTCCGGCGACCATCGACCAGATCGACAGCTTCAAGAAGTTCCTCGACCGCTACTTGACGGGCCAGTATCATGACCAGGCTTGGCGCGACAACTTCCTCAATACGCTTTTGCAGCGTCTGCACCCCACGCGTAACGAACTTTCCGCATTGTTTGGCTTGATTCGTAACCTTGCAAAAAAGCCCGCTCGCCTAGAACAGGCCGCCGACAAGGCAGCAAAGGCTGCCGAGGCCGCTAAAGACGCAGAATCCTAATTTATGGAAATCGAGTTCAACATCGCCGGCCGAATTCTAGCCAAGGACGGCACGCGCGCCATTTCGCTGGCCGAAATTCTCGCGTCGTCGGTTGTTTCGACTGCGGCCGACCTCACCGAAGACATGCTTGTCGCTTATTGCAAGTCGCTTTCTGCGCAGAACGCCTGCAAAGTTTACGTGTGGAAAGATCGCGAAGAATATGGTAACGCCAACGTGTTTAACGGCGGCTCCGATTACGAGGTCGTGAACGAAATTTGCTTCTTGAGTATTTGCGACTGTGGAAAAGAAATGGTTCGTGAAACCACGAACCATTGGAACGAAAAGATTGATGCCGTAATTTAATGGCGGCTATTCCAGGATATACGCCTTGGTAATCTCGCCGGTAATTGCCCAGTGAATGTCGCGCTTGCCACTGGCGTCCTTCGGGTAGTTCTTTTCGAGGTCGTCGAGGGAGATGGCCTTTTCGTCTTGCAACTGCTTGTAGATGACCTTGCATTCCAGCACCATCGGGAATTCCTTGACTGCCGGGACTTTCACAGTTTCGCCGTCCACGTAGGTAAAACCGAAGGTCTTTGCTTTGTCCATGTCGCGGCCGCTGTTGGTGCCGCATTCCGCGATAAGCTTGCGCGGGGAACCTTCCACGGGAATGCTCACGGTGAATTCGCCGTTCTTTTCCAAGAATTCAAGGGTGTAGCGGCTCAGGCGCACGAAGGTGGTGAACAGGACCTTGTTCCATTCGATGCCCATCATGCCCCACGAAATGCTCATGGTGTTTGCCTTGCCGTCTGCAGCGGCGGTCAGCAGAGCCCCACCCTTGAGCCCGTTCATAATCTTGTCGGCGTAATCCAGTACGTTGATTTCTTTTTTCATAATAGCGGTTCCCTTTTTTTGTTTGTAAATATAGACTTTCTCATGTTTTGTATATTTGCTTTTGTACAAAAGGAGGAACATATGAATAAAAAAGTGAATTCTTGTGGCGTTTTTGTTGCGATGGCCGCTTTGTGTGGTGCAGCGATGTTTGCTGGCTGCGGTGACGACAATAGCGTTTCTGTAGATGACGAACAATTGTCTTCGTCAGTTGAATCTCCGGCTAGTTCTGCCGATGCGAAATCCAGTAGCTCCAACAAAGAAGATAAAACCGCTGAATCCTCTAGCTCTGTCAATGGTGGCGAGCCTGCAGAACAGTCAAGCTCTTCTGCGGCGAAATCGCTTGAAGAAAAACTGGGAAAGTGTGAAGACAAAGGCAAGTTTGAAGTCAGCCTTGTTCAAGATGATGCGGGTAACTGGTATTCCTGCTATCGCGGCGAATGGTCCGGAGGAATACTCGAAGTCGAAGGCCCCGAATGGGGAAAAAATCCTGGCGAACAATCTAGTAGTTCTGAGTCGAAGATGGATTCCGCTGTTAGTTCTTCGAGTGAAATGAAGTTGCTTAGTAGTAGCTCGGACGCCTTGGATTGGAGTATTCCTAAAGAAGCATATTTGAATCCAGATATCCGGTATGATTCGATTGTTGATGAACGTGACGGACAGGTCTATAAGACTGTAAAAATTGGCGAACAAGTCTGGATGGCGCAGAACCTCAACTATGTGGATAGCGTAAAGACTCCGAGCCTTTTGGGACGCAATAAATGTGAAAATGATGACCCAAATGCATGCAACGTTGTCGGGCATTCCTATACATGGGCTGCGGCCGTTGATTCTGTGAAGTTAGCGACTGATCCAGACAATCCACGAATTTGTGGAATGAAGCGAATATGCGACTTGCCTGATACGGTGCACGGAATTTGCCCCAATGGTTGGCATTTGCCTTCGTATAAAGAATGGGACACTTTGTTTGAAACTGTTGGGCGTGATACCTCTGCGAAGGCTTTAAAATCGAAAGTCGGTTGGAACTACGGAGAACCGGGGATTGATGCTGTGGGGTTCTCTGCGATTCCAACATGGTGTGGAAAGGAAAGCTGTTCCATTTATTTTTGGACAACCTCCCAGGATGTATTTAGTGACGAGGCTCGTAGTGCGTACGTTTCTACAGTTTATGAATCGTCGTCGTTTGTTTTTGACTTTAAGAAAACTTTCCTGTCTGTCCGTTGCATCAAAGATTAATTTTCTGTGAATTGAAATATGACCACGAAGACGATTAAAATCCAATACCTCGACGATACCATTCCTCGCCTTACGTATGTGGGTGGCAAGTCGGACTGGATTGACTTGGCTGCTGCGGAGACCGTGACGCTCAAGGCGGGCGAGTTTCGCTTGATTCACTTGGGTGTTGCGATGAAGCTCCCCGAAGGCTACGAGGCGCATATTGCTCCGCGCAGTTCCACGTTCAAGAACTTCGGCATTTTGCAGGCGAATTCCGTGGGCGTGGTCGATTCCAGCTACTGCGGCGCAAATGACTGGTGGAAAATGCCCGTCTATGCCACCCGCGACGTGACCATCGAAAAGGGAAGCCGCATCGCGCAGTTCCGCATCATGGAAATCCAGCCGACCCTCACCTTCGAAGAAGGCTCTCTCGACGGTGTCGACCGCGGCGGTTTTGGTTCTACCGGAGTGTAGACAAACTCAGGCCGGAGCGAACAAAGGAATGCCGGCGGGGGAACGCCGCGGGAACATATTCTTTTGTAAAATTTGTTTTTACGCGCTCTTTTCGTGAAAAATCTTCTATATTTATTTTTGTAGCCGTGAGGACCTTGGGTCAAGCGACTACAAATTAGCCCCTGTCACCCCGGCAGGGGCTTTTTGTTTTTACTGTTCGGCTCATATTGCGGTCGCTTTTACCCCTGTATACACTAAATCATGTTTTTCCTGTTCCTTTTTGGGCGCGGGGAGTCTATTTTTATTCCTGAATGTGAGGCGTGTTGCCTTACTGGAATGTGGCGGGCTGAACCGCTGTCAAAAAGCAAGGAAGCGAATATGATTGACGTTAAGGGCAAATGGACCTTGATTACCGGCGGCTGCCGTGGTGTTGGCCGTCTCACCGCTATCGAAATGGCCAAGCTGGGTGCGAATATCATCTTGCAGGGCCGCGACAAGGCCCATGCCGAACCGGTGATGGAAGAAATCAAGAAATTCGGCGTTGAGGTGCGTGCCGTGGGCTGCAACCTCGAGAGCGAAGCCGAAATCGATGCCGCCCTTGCTGAAATCGACAGTTGGGGCGTGCAGGTGGACCTCGTGTTCAACAACGCGGGCCTCATGAGCCACTACTTCACCGACTACCTCACCAACACGATGGAAGATTTCCACCACGCGATGGCCGTGAACTTCTACGCCCCGGTGAAAATCGCCTACCACTTTTTGCCAGGCATGATCAAGCGCGGTTTTGGCCGCATGCAGCTCACCACGAGCGGTATCGCGAACGAGCCCGAACTGATGGGCTACGCCTGCGCGAAGGCCGCCCTCACCAAGTTCGTGAAGGATTTCGCCTGCAAGCTCAATGGCACCGACGTGATGATGAACGTTATGGACCCGGGTTGGCTCCGCACCGATCTCGGTGGCCCCAACGCCCCCAACGCTCCCGAAACGGTGATTCCGGGCTCCATGGTGTCCGTGATGCTCGACGACAAGAAGAGCGGCCGCTGGTTCAGCGCCCAGGAATTTACGGGCATGACCCTCGCCGACGCCGTAGAAAAAGGCAGGAAAGTAGAATCGTAATGCAAATTGGATAGTTTGTAATACAAAAATTTGGTTATTTGCATTGGTAGAGCCCGTCGTTTAGTACGATGGGTTTCTTTTTTTGGCAAAATAAGTTAATTTGTAGAAAGAACATTTATACCGAAAGGAAAGGAGATTTTAATATGCGCTCTATTGCCATCGCTGTCATGTTGCTTGTGGCGGGAGTCTGGGCCGCCGAGGATGGTTCCAAGGCAAACCCTTTAACAGTTTCTTCCGCACAGGATCTTGTGGATCTTGGTGAGGCCGTGAAGATGGGAACGGACTACAAGGGCGTGAGAATTGCGAATATGGGTGCGGGCCTGCATTTCAAGCAGACTGCGGATATCGACCTTTCGACCGTGTGCGGTCGCGAAATCGGCAACTGGCACTCGATCGGCCCGTTCGCTGGAAGCTACGATGGCGCGAACCACAAAATTTCGAATCTGTTTATCGACGAAGATGTTGATACGGAGGCGAGCCCGGGACTTTTCGGCATAATCCTCAGCAATACCACGGATACCGTCTATTACGAAAATATCGTACTCGAGAAAGCTTATATTCATGCCTCGGGAATTGTTGGTGGAATTCTTTCTCAGGCCGTATCGGGCGTTGTTGCCGTGCGGAACAATAAAGTCGACCTTGAATTTAAGTCTGGTGCGTCGAGTACCTTGCAGTTCGGTGGCGTCGTGGGCAATACGCTTTCTGAATCGATGAGCGTCCGTGGCAACTCGGTAAAGGGATCTATCCTGGTGACCTCGGGGGACATGTCTTACGTGGCCGGCATTTTGGGACTTATCGTTGGGGGTACGGTTGAAATGCTCGACAATGTGAACGAAGCCAACTTCGTCGTTAAGGGAGATGTCTTGCCGACCATTGGAGGAAACGTCGGGCTGATTGCTGCCTTGTGTACGATGAAGAACAACACGAATAAGGGTGATATTCTTGTAGAATCGACCAAGAAAACGCAAACGAAGAGCGAACTCATGTTTATTGGCGGCCTCGTTGCTGTTGGCAGCATGAAGGGTTATGCTGTTTCTATTGTTGGCAATGTCAATTACGGAAAGGTTGAAGTTTCGGGCGGGAACGCCAGCGTTGGTGGTATCTTTGGCTTGGTGCAGGCTGATTCGACGGCGTTGCTGGATAGTTGCTTTAATATGGGTGAAGTCATCTATCATGGTGCTGAAAACCCGGAAGCCGTGTATGTCGGAGGCGCTGTTGGTATGTGGGAAGGTGTGGAGGCTACCCGCCTGGAAAACTCTGGCAACATCCTTGTCGAGAATGCTGCTAAGCCTTCCGTCGGTGGTCTTGTCGGTTTTGTTCGCAACGGGACGAAATCCATCAAGCTCACGAAATCGATTAACAAGGGCAAAATTACGGTGAAGAACGAGCAGCCCATAGCTGGATGGGTTGCTGGCCTGGTTGGCAGCACTGATTCCCTGGAATATGCCGAGTTGAACAACTGCACCAACAAGGGCAATATCGAGATTATTGGAAAGGCGGATGCGTCTCTTGTCACGAGCGAACTGGCTGTGGTGCACATGGGAGCCCGCTTCCTTGACAATGCGTGCGTGAACGAGGGTGAAATCTTGTTCCTGGCTGAAGGGCCAATCGAGCTTCCGACGCCTGTGGTCAAGAAGTCTTTGAATGTCCGTGTTGTTGATATGGGCGAGGGCCGCATTACGCTCGAAATTCCGGGGATGGACTCCTTCGCTTCGGGACGCGT
Organism: Fibrobacter sp.; assembly: GCF_017551775.1. Lineage (NCBI taxonomy): Bacteria > Pseudomonadati > Fibrobacterota > Fibrobacteria > Fibrobacterales > Fibrobacteraceae > Fibrobacter > Fibrobacter sp. Next base: position 23,503 of record NZ_JAFZKX010000035.1, read on the forward strand.
CCGTGTGGGCGTGTATTCTTACGACGGAAAACGCCAGCCGGTGAGCCTGAACGCATCGGGCAATCTGCTGCACCTGGAAGGCCTGCCGTCGGCTGGACGCTTCCTGGTTCGTGTCTCGACACCCAGCGGAAACAGCTCGGTTCCTGTCACGTTGCGCTAACTCCTTGCTATATTTCTAGGCATGAACAATTCACAATCTCGCAGCAAGCTTCGTGACGAAGTCTATACCCAGATGATGTGCGCCCAGGCGCGCCTCAGCAAAGACCAGAATACCCAGATGGGTGCGGTGCTCGTGAGTGCCGAAGGCCGCGTGATAAGCACCGGCTATAACGGTGCCCCGGCGGGCTTCGACGACGAAACCGTCCCGTACACCCGCGAAAAGCAGCTGCTCGCTTACGACCTGCTCGATGCGGACTCGGGTGAACTCCTGAGCCATCACGAGTTCGAGGCGAACAAGTACCCCTTCATGGTGCATGCCGAAATCAACGCGCTGCACTATGCCCGCGGAAAGGTTCCTCCCGGCTCCAAGCTGTACGTGATCGGCTTCCCGTGTGAGCGTTGCGCTTTGGACGTGAGCCTTTCGGGCGTTGCCGAAGTGTTCGTGACCAAGGACGATTACGACCCGAAGTCTACGCTGAACAACAGCCGCGATACGGCCTACTACATGTTCGCTCAGGCGGGGATTATCGTGACCCTCTGCGGCAAGCGAATCCGTCCGGTGGTCTCGAAACCGGCTGCCAAGTAATGCCTGAACCCGCCTCGAGCGGGTTCTTGTGTAATTGGCTCGGTCGAGTTTTCCTGTTACAAAAAAAGTCAATGCACCGCTAGGGTGGCGGATGCAAAAAAGGATGCAAAAAAAGAAGGCGGGGCGAACCCCGTCTTCCTGTTCCTCCTAACAAGAAATTGTATTAGAATTTGATTGGCTTAATTCTTGACGCAGCGGACATATTGGGTGTCTATAAATGGATATTCGATATTGCAATAATCCGGATGCCAAGCGTGGCACGCTCTGTTATCATTGTTAATCGCAAAGAAACTGTTATCTTCGCTTGTCAAGCCAAAGCCTGACGGATTACCCAAAGAAGAAATGTGCAGGAAGTTCCAAACCAAACTCCGTCTTTCATGGTCTTCAATCGTCTTCGAGGGTGCCGGATAATACCATTCCACCATGTAATTCAGCAAGGCATCCACTTCGCTTTGCGTAGGTATGTGCCAACCGTCTGGGCAAATGCCTTGGTACACCCCATTTTCAGTCATGACGGAATCGAGATGTTGATGGTATTTTAAAGTATCAAGAGTTTCATAAAGATATTCACAATCAGATTCGAAAAGTGATGAATCGCATTCTGGACATTCTTCCATAAAACGTTGTATACAGGAACTCTTCGATTCTAGCATTGAAGAATCCAAGCTGAGTGCTTCATTTACATAGTACATATTACAATGTGAAGGCCATTCTTCTTCGCAATAGTCTTGTTGTTCAGAATCGCTGTAAGTCAAACGCTCTGCCATCCAAGTCTGCGATTTTCCTTCAATATCGTAGGTCACGGTCTTGTATGTTTTTCCGTCTCGTTCATCGGTCATTGTGCCCATGGAATGCTTGATTTCTTTGTATGAAAACTCCCATTCTCCCGAACGGCATGTCAATATGATATTTTTGTCTAAAATTTCAAAAGCCGTCCCCTCTTTCTCGGCGGAGCACGAGTCGGCATCAAGCAAATTGGCGACAAAAGGTTTCAAGAAGGAAATGTCTCTAAGAGCCTTTGTTCGATTGTTCAGAGCTTCCAAAGAAACATCTAGTTTACTAGCTTCCATATCACGAGTCATGATATCGTTAATATCATTCAGCATATCCAACGATTCCGTCAAGAAACGTTTCTTCAAGAATTCCGTGCCACAAGTAATATTGCCGCACTTTTCAAGTTTTGCAACAACAGTATCTTCGGTCGTATATTTCATAAAATCTTCGATAAACACCATGTAGTTCCTATAATCGATATTTTGGACATTTTCTGCTTCAGGTTTATCGAACGCATCCGCATAAGAGCCAAACGATTCAAGAACTTCTTTGCTTGCTTGTTTTTTGGCTTCGGCGAAAGGCTTTCCAGATTTCATCAAATAAAGCGCTCGAATACTTTCAAAGTATGTTTTCTTGTCAACGGCAAAAGTATTCGACTCTCGGATATCAACAATATTAAAACGTCGAATAGAATTACCCCCCCAAAAAGCTGTCGAAAGCATAACATAGGGATTTTTCAAAGGCAAACTATCGATAACAGCACTGTCTAAATAAGAAGATACGCCGCGAAGAGTCCACCCATGAGGGTTTGCTTTTAGAGTATCAAAAGTTACAGGATCTAGTTCACGTATCCAAATCCCCTCCTCATGTGGCGCAGCATAAATCGTTACTCCTCGATATATCATTTCCGTGCCGTCGATCTGTTCGCTCGAACTTGAAATTGTTGTGTCTTCGCTGCTTGAAGACAAATCATTCGTTTCGCCCGAAGGTGCGTGCGGCGTCACGTCATTGATGTCGGTGCAGGCGAAAAACGTAAGCGGTGCAAGAAATGCCATGAGTGCTTTTTTGACTATCATAAAAATTTCCTCCTTTATTTAATCTTTGATGCAGCGAACGGAAAGGGAATTTTTCTTTGTAGGTGCCGGATAAAAAACCGTGCCCTCCAAACTGACATAACTCCACTCTATGCCTTCTACAAAAACTGAGAATATCGCAGAATTTGAAGAACCCTGGTGCGTCGACAACTGAATCGTGCTATCGATTTTAACAGCATACGCCGTCCCGTAATCCTCGTCAGATTCTCCAAATCCGGCGATTGCCATAACATCTTCATTCGTTAGCGATCCGATATCAATTTTTTCGGTCACGTAATCACGCAACTTTTTCCACTCATGCAAGTCTGGAAGATGCCATCCATCAGGACATATTCCTTGATACGTTTTTCCAGCTGCCTTGACGGAATCCGTTATGGCCCAGATTTTTTCGTAGTCAAGATTGCTTTTTTGGGCTTGCAAGCGGTCACAATATGTATATGATTTTTCTTCAATGCAAGATTCATAAGGAATCAGTGCTATGGAATCTGGCAAGTTCATGGCTTCATTCCAAAAATAAATGCCGTCTGTGGAATTGTATTTTAGGTTTTCGGCAAGCCAAGTTTGTGATTCTCCGTCAATATTATAGGTGACGGTATTGTATTTCGTACCATCACGGGAATCAGTCATCTGTCCCAAAACAGCTCCGACACTATCAGGAACGGCATAATGAATTAGGAAAGACCATGCTCCTGACAGGCAAGCAAAGTCGATATCTTTATGCGCCTCATAAGGCAATGTGGTGCTGTAGCCCTCATAATCTGCAGTGCACTGGCCGAAGCCGAAAAGGCTTGCCATGAAGTTATGCATATAGTCGTGCAAATACGTTTTTTCTTCTTCGTCAATTTGCGATGAATGAGACCAGCTTTCTACGAATCCAATAAGAAATTGTCTTGTAACTTCAGCCTCGTTGAAAGTGCCTGCTTTGGCGAACTCATCGGCCGCGCCCTGCAAAGACCTGGCATGTATATACGAGAACCAACCGCTCAAGTTGTCGGTAAGCAGTATTTCAGCGCGGTTTTCGTCAGAAATGGCCTTGTCAAAGCGGTAGGGAACGTTGTAGATACCGAATGCCTTGAGCAAATCGCTTTCTGCCTGTTGGTTAGCATCCTCAAAACTCATTCCCTCGCTTATCAGTTTTAGCAAACGTTTTGTTTCTATGGTCGTCGCCACATTGATACCGACATTCTTGGACTTTCGCAAATCAACTATTAAACTATATATCAAGGACTTTTGGTAAGGGGTGTAGCATCGCTCGATCCATTTGTCGGTCTCGCATTCATTAGAGGGAGAAAGTTCAAGCATGACATAAGGACTCTTCAGCGATATGTTGTTGAATTCGAACTCGCCCGAGGAATTTTTAGTACGGCTGTAGTAAACCAAGCCGGTTGTATCGAAGGTGACGGAATCTAATTCAGACATTCTTATGATAGAACCGGGAACAATAGAACTGACCAATTTGGTCGTTGTGGAATCTTCGGCAATGGTCTGGAATTGCCTTGCGTACGCCACCACATTGATGTTTTCAAGTAAAGCCTGTTCTTCCGTGTATCCGCCGTCGTGAGCAAGCGGAGTGTTGCCGGGTTCTTCAGAACATGCCGTAAATAAAAATGTGGATAGCACGGCTATCTTGCAGGCTGTCAACCTGCTAATTTTTGAGTAAATCATGTCTCCTCCAAACTCTTTTTATTGTCTTCTTTGCTTGTCATCGGGAAAAATTGCACGTTCAAACGGTAAACTTCGTCCATGCCGTCGTCCTGTGTCGCAATCGTAATAATCCGTTTGCGGAATTCTGCGATTTCTTGAACAATTTTTTCATAGGCATTGCGCGTGATGCCGAGCGTAAGTCCCGAAAAATGGCGCTTGTCTTGAGCGACGCCCTCTATGGCTTCCAAAGCAAGTTCGCCCATTTGGCGGTGCATTTCACGGACGGCGATGGGGGTCACTTCCATCGGGCCCGTCGTGACGCCCCTTTCGGTTTGCTTGTAGTTCCCTTCTTTGTCTTTTTTGAGCAAATCCGCCTTGACGAGAAAATTCAGCGTTTCCGTCACTTCGGCTGCTGTAATTTCTGGACGGCATGCGCGGGCTAGGGCCAGCGGCTTTGCGCCGGGCATCGCTGGGGCGAGTTCGCGGAGCACCGGGTTTTTCCAGCTCTCGAAATAGCGGAAAGAATCGCCTTCGATGATTTTCGCCTTGGTGGCATCGGCAATTGCGAGCATTTTGCTAAAAGCGGCTTTTTTTTCGGTATCTGTTTTTGCGTTGTCAAACTTGACCATTTCGCAAAAGTAATCCTGCTCGTAGCCTGCAAGGTGCATGGCCTGCGCTACGCGCTGTGCGGCCGCATTGCTCAGGTTGAGGCGGCCTTCACTCGCGTATTTCAAATGAACCGGTGAAGAAAATCCCGCCGCTCGCGTGAATTCCTGCCACGTGAATGCGGTTTTTGCCTTTTTGTCGGCATAGTAGTCCGCTATATATTGTCGATAACTAGTGTATTCTAGTATATCCTTCATGTATTCCTCCTAACACAAATGGTGCCATGGCGTACGAGCCTGTCCCGTTTGCAAAATCAAATATAAATCATTGTTTTTTAAAAGTCAATACATTCTATCATAAATTTTTGCTATTTTTGTCAAAATTTTAGCAGTTTTTGATGTTTGTTGAAAAATTCGCTTGTTTTCGTAATACATATAAACTAATAATTTTAAAAAAAAACGGTGCAGTTTTTTGCCCATTTAAGGCTGTTTTTTTGTAAAATCACTGCTTTTTTGTGCATTAATCGTGCGGATGACATATTTTGTCGTTTGCATTTATTATATTAGTGCACATGGTAGCACTAAATAAATCGAAGAAAGAAATTGAATACCTCTGCACGGAATGTGGCAACACGTCGCCCAAGTGGGTCGGCAAATGCCCGTTCTGCGGGGCGTGGAACACCCTCAAGGAACATGTGGTGGAGCCCGTCAATACGGGTGCTGCGCGCGGCGGGCGCGGGCTGGGCGGTCCGGTCCATCAGGTGGTGCCTTTGCGCGATGTGGCCACGGAAGACACGCGGCGGCTGAGCACCGCCAATGCGGAATTTGACCGCGTCCTCGGTGGCGGGCTTGCACCAGGTTCCCTGGTGCTCATCGGTGGCGATCCCGGAATCGGCAAATCGACCCTGGTGCTTACGACGCTCGCCACGATGACAGCCGCCGGCGTGAAGACGCTGTACGTGAGCGGGGAAGAGAGCGCCTGCCAGGTGAAGCTCCGGAGCGAGCGCCTGAACGTGTCGGGCTCCGACATGCTGCTCTTGTGCGAGACGAGCCTCGAGAAGATTGTGGAGCATGCGAAAGAAGTCAAGCCGCAGGTCATGGTCATCGACTCCATACAGACGGTCTACAAGAGCGACCTCTCGGGAACTCCGGGGTGCGCCACGCAGCTCCGCGAGTGCACGCTAGACCTCATGGTCTTCGCGAAGAACAGCGGCTGCATCACCATCCTCATCGGGCACGTTACGAAGGACGGGCAGATCGCAGGCCCGCGAATCCTCGAACACATGGTCGATACTGTCGTCTACTTCGAGGGCGACCGCAACCACCAGTACCGCCTGTTGCGTACCATCAAGAACCGCTTCGGTGCTACCGACGAGATTGGCGTGTTCGAGATGACGAGCCACGGGCTCGAGTCGGTGGCGAATCCGAGTCGTGTATTCTTGCAAGAGAACACGCCGCCTACTCCCGGTAGCGTCGTGTGCTGTACGCTCGAGGGTTCACGTGCTCTCCTTTTCGAAACACAGGCTCTCGTGAACCAGACGGGTTTTGCCGTTCCCCAGCGGGTGGCCGCGGGTATCGATCCCAAACGTCTCACGATAATCCTCGCGCTCCTCGAAAAGTTCGGGGGAGTTGCGATAGGCGCTTCCGATGTGTTTGCGAGCATCGCGGGCGGGATGAAGGTGACGGATGCTTCCTCCGACCTAGCGCTCGCCCTCGCGATTGCTAGCAACCACCTCGGGATTCCGCTCGGGCGTCAGACCATCGCCGTCGGGGAGCTCGGACTTTCGGGCGAGGTGCGCAGTGTCGCGCTCCTGGACCAGCGGCTCAAGGAGGCGCGCCGCCTCGGCATGGTGGAGGCCGTGGTACCGGCAAACGGCAAACTGCCCGAATCGCTCGAAGGCATGAAGGTCGTGCGCGTCCATAGCCTGTCCGAGGCAATCTCCTGGCTCATGGACAAGAAGTAAGGCGAAACCGCATGCGAAAAAAACGCCCCGCTTTACTGCGGGGCGTTCGAAAAAAATCCGTTAGAGGTTCCGATTACTCGTCGTCTTCGTCGACGTGTTTTTTCTTCTTTTTCTTCTTCTTCTTCGGCATGGCGTCGTCAGCAACAGAGGAGTCGCTCCTCTTGTGGTTGCTCTGGACAACGATGTCGGCGGCCTTTTCGCCCGGCTTGGTGAAGCCGTACTGGCGCGGGTCGAAGCCTGCGGGGAACTTGGTGCGGCTGTCATAGACGACCTTCTTCACCGTGCACTTTTCGATCTTCGCGTCGCTCAGGTCGGCACCGGAGAAGTCAACGTTTTCCATCTTGGTGTCGGCGTCGATCTTGACGTTCTTCATCTTGGCGTTGGTGAAGCGGACCTTGACGAGCTTGGCACCGGCGAAGCTTGCGCCGTTCAGCTGCGTGCCGATAAAGTCGGTCTGCTCGATGGTGGAGTTGGCGAGGTTGGCCTTGTCCATGTCAGCACCGTCGAAGATGTTCTTCTTGATGTAGGCGCCATCGAACACTGCCTTGGTGAGGTCGGTGCCGCGGAATTCACACTTGCTCACTTCGGTGTCGAAGAAAGAGGTCTTGGTGAGTTTTGCCTTGTCGAAGTTGCTCTTGGAGACGGAGCCCTTGTCGAATACCACGCCGGTCAGGTCCTGTCCCTGGAACTTCATGTTCTTCACGATGGACTGGGCGAACTTGGCCTTCTGGAGCTGGGTCTTGGAGAGGTCGACGTCGTTGAACTCGGTCAGGGAGAGGTCGGCTTCCTGCAGGTTCACGTTCTGGAATTCAGCGCCGCTGAAGTTGGCCTGGGAAAGACCAGCCTTGGAGAAGTTCACGTTGATGAGGTCGACGCCCTTGAAGTTTGCCGCGATGAGGTTACATGCGGTAAAGTCGGTCTTCACGATGGTGGCCTTCTTGAGGCTTGCGTCAGCCATCAGGGAACGGGAGAGGTTCGCGTTCGTGAGGTTCGTCTTGGAGAGGTCGGCACCGGTAAGGTCGACTTCCATCATGGATGCCTGCGTGAAATCGCTCTTGCTGAAGTCGGTCTGGTCGGAGACCTTCATGGCGTCGAGGCGGGCATTCTTGAAGTTCACGTTCGGGAAGTTGCTGCCGAGGAGCGTTGCACGGTAGAGGTTGGCCTCTTCCATGTTGGCGCCCTTGAAGTTCGAGTTACGGATGTCTGCACCGCTGATGATGACCTTCCTGAGGTCGGCATCCTTGAAGTTTGCTTCGCTAATAACTGCGTTCTGGAAGGAAACGCCTTCGAGCTTTGCACCCCGGAAGTCAGGCTTTTCGCCAGCACTACGCTGGAAGTCGGTAACGCCCTTCTTGGCCCTGGCGTTCGAGAAATCGTATCCGTCGATACGCTTGTCGCGGAAGGACGTGTTGAGGTCCTGGCCTGAATAGTCTTGGGCAAAAACGCCAATTGTCAGCGCACCGATTAGGCAAACACCGAACTTCGAAATCTTCTTCATATTCATAGTAAACTGTTCCTTTTATGGAAAACCAAATAACGGATAGCCTTAAAATAACTAAAAAAATGGAAAAACAATCACTTATTTAAAAAAACTCCATTATTTTTTGCGTAAAAAACTAATTTTGCGCTTACAATGTCCCTTTTTAAGTTTCAATCGTACGATTTGGTCGTCTGCGGGGCCGGTCCTGCTGGCCTTATGGCCGCCTGTACGTTTGCCAGACAGACGGGCGGTGCCAGACGGGTTCTGCTGCTCGACAAGAAGGCTCCCTGGAAAGAACCCATCTTTTGCGCCGAGGCCGTGTCCGAGAACCGGCTGGGCAAACTGTGGCCTATCGACCGGTCCTGGGTGCGTGGTCGAATTTCTGGAATTTACTTTACTTCGCCGAGCCACTACAGGGCCGAGTTCTACAGCAAGAACTGCGGGCTTATCCTGGACCGCTCCGGCTTCCACCATGCGCTTGCCGACGGCTGTGCCGAGGCGGGCGTGGAATGCTGTTTCGATGCTCTGGTGAAGTCGCTTTCCCGCAACGGGGACGGCTCCTGGGATATCTGCGTGAAGGGGCCCGACGGCGCTCCTGTTTCCGTTACTGCGAAGACGGTCATTGATGCGACCGGCCCGGGTGCGCGCATAACCCGCGGTATTGAATGCCTCGAAGGGATTGAATCGGGCGATACTGATCTGGAACCGGCGGTGTTCGCCGTCGCCGAAGGTATCGAGCACAGCGCGGAACATATAGAGCTCTTTTTCGGTAGCGAATTCCAGGACGGCTACGGCTGGATTTTCCCGCGCGACGGCGTGGAAGTGAATATCGGTTTCGTGCTCGGGAAGAGCGCTCTGCCCGGTACGTCGCTGCGTGAAAAATTGAAGTCGTTTATCGCGGAACGTTATCCGCAGGCGAAAATCAAGGCCATCTACGGCGGCATGATTGCCTGTGGGCAATCGCAGCGCCCCATGGCGCTCTGCGGCCTTTTCAAGGCCGGCGATGCCGCCAGTTGCGTGAATCCCATCAGCCGTTCAGGTATTGTAGAATCGATGCTCTGCGGAAAGATAGTTGCGCAGTCCGTCGCGGAGTGGCTTGATGCCGGCACGCCCGATGCGCGCCAGAAGGTCGAACGTGAAGTTCTCGACCACTGGATGAAGGAACTCGGCAATGCTCACCTGCAAATCGCCCGCGCGAAGCCCGGGTTCAACGCCATCAAGGATTCGCAGTTCGACCGCGCCGCGAAGAGCCTCTCGAAGTTGCCGCGCGAAAAGCAGACCCTGTTCCGCATATTCTTCGCGGTACTCTGGGCATGCCCGTCGCTCATTTGGAAAATGCGTTCTTTTTTAAAGTAGGGAATCATGGCTGACTCGATAAAAGAAAGGACAGAAGAAGTTCGTGCGAAGTTCGCGTCGTTTGCCGACCCCGACGACAAGTGGAAGTTCTTGCTCGATCTCGCCCGTGCGCACAAGGGAATGGATGCCTCGCTCAAGGATGCGAAGTTCATCATCCAGGGGTGCGCTTCGACCATGTATTTGGTGCCAAAATTTGACAACGGCGTTCTCCATTTCGAGATGGACGTGGAAGGTGGAACGACGAATCCGCTTATAAGCCGTGGTCTCGGCGCGCTCGCCCTGAAGGTCTACAACGACTTGCCGCCCAGCGAAATCCTTACGCTCGATCCGGTGTTCTTCCAGGATATCGGCCTGAACGTCGGGCTTTCTCCGACGCGCTCGAACGGGTTCGCGAGCCTCGTGAAACAGATTTATTTGTACGCCCGCGTCTATGACGCGATTTCAAAAAAGTAGGGAAGATATGGTTAGTTTCTTGAACGGAAAGAGCCCCTTTGACGAGGCTGAAGAAAAACTCGAAGCGGGAGAGACCATTAACGGTCGCCCGAAAATGTCCACGGGCCCTGTCATGGGTTGGCAGGACGGCGTGTTCCTCCTGGTCATCATCGGCCTCATTGTCGGTGGATACCAGTATTACCAGTACGCGAAGAACAGCAGTGCCGAAACGTTCGCAAGGTGCGACGCCCTCTACGTGGCCGCCGCCAGCGACCCCGCCAAGTTTGTCGAGGTCGAGGCCTGCTACGACAGCACCTGGGATCTCGGTTTCGTAAGCGATTCCATGGAAGTGCTCCGCCAGAACCGCCAGGGCCAAATTGCCGACATGCGCAACGCCCAGAAGGATATCCTCGAAGATGCGAAGATCCTGCTCGAGGATGGCGATACCGCGAAGGCCGCTTCCACGCTGAAGAATTATTCCGGTGCATTCCTGCTTCGTCCTTCCGATGCTGCGGAATGGAAGAAGATTGCTGCGTTCGAAGTGCCCGAAAGCAAGCCGGAAGCCCAGCCTGAAGCTCAGAACGAAGCGCCGGCCAAGTAAGAATCCCCCGACGGCTAAAAAAATATATATTAGGAGCATGTCGAAACTTATTGCTCTCGATGGGAAGACTCCCCGCCTGGGAAGCCGCGTTCTCGTGGCCGAAGGCGCGATCCTTGTTGGTGACGTGGAAGTGGGGGACGATTCCTCCGTGTTCTATAATGCCGTCCTGCGTGGCGACTTGGCCCCGATCCGTATCGGGAGCCGGACCAACATACAGGATAACGTGACCGTCCATGTCTCGACGGATGTCCCGGCGGTTATCGGGAACGAGGTGACTGTCGGGCATAACGCTGTGCTTCACGCCTGTACCATTGACGATAACGTGATGGTGGGAATGGGCGCAATTGTCATGGACGGCGCGCATATCAAGAAAAATTGTATCGTGGGTGCGGGCGCTGTTGTGACTCAGGGAAAGGAATTCCCGGAGAATTCGCTCGTGCTGGGCGCCCCTGCGCATGTGGTACGCGAACTGACGACTGAAGAGATTGAAGGTGTCCGCGGTGGTGTTGAACGCTATGTCGAAATAAAGGACAAGCTCCTGGGGGCATAGCGTGGCGTTCAAGTTCTACTTCTTGATAAATCCGGTCAGCGGTGGCGGAAAGGGAAAGCTCATCAGAGAGTTCCTGCCCGAAATCATGGAATCCATGGATTTTGCTGCCGATGAATGGAAGGTGGAATTTACCCGCTACGAAGACATGAAGGGGCAAATTCTCGAGGCGCTTTCGTGCACGGAAACGCTCATTGCGGTTGGCGGTGACGGGACCGTGTCTTCTGTGCTTTCGACGATGCTTTCCTCCGACTTCTCGAACAAGGTGAAAATAGGACTTATCCCGCTCGGTACGGGTAACGACCTGGCGCGCGTCCTGAACCTTTACAAGGCTTTTGCTGACCAGGGGCTGCTTTTCCTGGTTCGCCGTCTCTTGCGTGCGGATGCGGTTCCCTTCGACATTTGGAAGGTGAACGGCAAGTATGCGCTCGCGAACTATTTCTCGGGCGGTATCGACGCGCGTATCGCGCATGATTTTAACCACGACCGCGCTACCGGCATGATTTCCTCGAATTCGGTCATCATGAACAAGTTGCATTACGTGCGCCGTTTCTTTGCCGACAGGAACTATTGCCTGAAGGGCGGGACGCTGCGTTACGTGGACAAGGATGGCGAGAAAAAGACGGTCGATCTCAAGGGGCACCGGACCGTGATTGTCGGGAATATCCCGAGTTTCGCAAGTGGGGCGAATCCGTTCTTCAAATCCGATATGGCGGACGGGCTTCTGGAAGTGGTCGATGTCCCGAACATGCTCGCATTCCTGCTTGCCATTGCGATCGGGAACATTCCTGTCGTTGGGCACCTGTACAAGAAGTATTTGCGCAAGTCCACGAAGGTCCGTTCGCTCGAGTTCAAGTTTGTACCTGAAGAATTCCTGCAGCTTGATGGCGAGGACGTGAGCGGCAAACTCGGCGATACCGTGTCGATAGAGTTTGCAAGTCAGGTCCAGATGCTACGGTTGGGGGACTAGGTGCGTCCTGTCAAGCTTTCTATTGTGCTGGAATGGATGGAGTCCGAAGGGCTCCTGGATACGTCCGATATTACGCAAATTGTAAAAAACGTTCCCGATGCGTTTGAAATTGCGGGTTTTGCCTCCGTCGACCTGGCGGGCGATGCCGATGCGAGTTTCTGGGTCGGCGATACCGTGAAGAGCGAGACGAATGCGAACGGTTTTGCGAGTTCGCTTTTGGGGAAGGTGCATGCCGGGTTGCTGTTTGTCCCGCGCGGTCTTGCGGTGGATTTAAGTGTAGCGCCTTCTGTCGGATGTATAGTTCCTGTCGAGAATCCCTACCATGCGATGGTCCGCTTCCTCGAAAAGTTTGCGGGTGAACCAGCGGGTGCGCCGTTTATCGCGGAATCAGCCCGCGTGCATGCGAGCGCGGTAGTCGAAGGATCCGTGGGCGAGAACGCTGTCGTGGGCCCGGGATGCGTGATTATGCGCGGGGCTACGCTCGGCGCGGGCTGCGTGCTCGAGGCCAACGTGACCGTCTACCCGAATGTGGTCGTGGGCGAGAACTGCGTGTTCCAGGCGGGCGCCGTTGTCGGATCGCGCGGATTCGGTTTTTATGAATATGGCGGCGTGCGTCGGCCTGTCCCGCACCCTGCTGGGGTACGCATCGGGCATGATTGCAGCTTCGGTGCGAATTCCGTGGTGGCCGCCGGCTTCCTTACCCCCACCACGATTGGCGACCATTGCCATTTCGATTCGTTTGTACAGATTGCCCATAACTGCCGCCTCGGGAACAACATCTACATGGCGTCGCAATCCGCCGTCGCGGGTTCCGTGATTGTGGAAGACGATGTGGAATTCGCCGGCGGCGCGAAGGCGGCCGGGCACCTCACCATCGGGAAGGGCGCCCGCATTGCAGCGAAGGCGGGTGTCACCAAGAGTGTCCCTGCGGGCCGCACCGTCTCCGGGTTCCCTGCCGATGAAATTTCCCGCTGGCGCCGTTCCATGGTAAGGCTCCGCCAGATGGGGGAGAAGTAGCATGCCTGTAAAGTCTATCGAGTTTTCTTCGCCATCGCTCTCGTCCAGAAACGCCACTGTGCGTGTCGACCTGCTGGAACGCGACCCGAATAGGGAAGCGCGTGTCTGCTGGAATGTCGCGGGAGAGCGGTTCTATTCCACCGACGCCCTGCATTGTTACGGCGAGCTGGAATACAGCGTGGCGCGTACTTCAATTTATACAAAACCGGGCCTGAACAGCAGGCTTTCCCTGAGTTCTCCGGAGCATCTCGCTCCCGTGTTCCTCGCATGGCCCGAACTGCGGTTCGACGTCCATGCCGAAGAAATTCCCATGATGGATGGGAGCGCTTTGCCGTTCTTCCATGCGTTACGCCGCATTGCCGGTGTCCCGCAGGCGCTTCGCTTTTACGACGCTCCCGTGGAACATTCCTGGGAACTCCCGCGCGGGTATGTGAAGGTTTCCCCTTCGGATACTTTCGAGGTGGAGTACGAAATCACTCGGCCCGACGGCTTCTGTTCGGCGGCCAGCCTTTCGGTGTATTCCGCCGAGGACCTCTACAGCGTATTTTCGGCGCGCACGTTCATTTTCAAGGACGATTACGAGGCTGCGCGCGCTGCTGGACTGCTGGGCGGGGTTGACGAGAGCTGCGGAATGCTTCTCGGGGCCGAATCGCGGGTGTATTACCGCATGGACGAGGAACCTGCGCGCCATAAAATTCTAGACTTGTTGGGCGATATCGCCTTCGCATGTCCTGCTTTGCCAAAAGTCCGCATTCAGGTACTGAACGGCGGCCATACCATTCACCATAAAATCATGGAGAAACTCCTGCCTTATGTCTTTACTGGAAACTCTCAAGAAATCTGAAAAAGCTGGTGTCGTTTATGAAGCCGACGTGGTTCATGCCCTGCTTCCGCAGAAGGCCCCGTTTGCCTTTGTGGACGAGGTCCTGAGCCTCGAACTGGGTGACGGCAAGGAAGTTCTCCCGTCCCTGGTGGGCCTTTACCACGTGACCGGCGAGGAGAAGTTCTTCCAGGGTCATTTCCCCGGCAATCCGGTGATGCCGGGCGTGCTCCAGGTGGAATCCATGGCCCAGGCCGCGACGCTCCTCACGATGATTGCCCGCGAGGCCGAAGTGGTGGGCAAGCGCCCGGCGTTCATGGGCATCGAGAACTGCCGCTTCAGGAATCCCGTGCTCCCCGGCATGGACCTGCGCCTCGAAGTGAAGCTCATCTCCGTGCGTCACGGAATCTTCAAGTATGCCGGCAAGGCGTTTTCCGGCGATAAGCTCATGTGCGAAGCCGACTTCGTCGCCGCCATGGTGTAAAAATAGGGGCTCCGGCCCCTATGTATTTTATGCCTGTATGTAAAAAATGAATTTAATTTTCGGGCGCTTTTTACTATATTTTCCCACGAAAAAATTTCTATACCTTAAAAGGAAGGTTAATCATGGCTAGAAAGAAGATTGCACTCGTTGGTGCTGGTCAAATCGGTGGTACAATGGCTCTCGTGATCGCCCAGAAGAACCTCGGCGACGTCGTTCTTATCGACATTCCGCAGACTCAGGGAATGCCTAAGGGTAAGGCCCTCGATATCATGGAAGGCCGATCCGTCATCAACTCTTCTGTCGATCTTCAGGGTTCTACCGACTACGCCGCCCTCAAGGGTGCTGACGTGGTTATCGTTACCGCCGGTTTCCCGCGTATGCCGGGCATGAGCCGCGACGACCTCCTCGACAAGAACTGCGGCGTTATCAAGACCGTCGCCGAAGCCATCAAGACTAACGCTCCGGACGCTTTCGTCATCGTGATCACGAACCCGCTCGACGCCATGGTCTACAACATGCAGAAGCAGTCCGGTCTCCCGGCCAACAAGGTCATCGGTATGGCTGGCGTGCTCGACTCTGCCCGTCTCGCTTGCTTCGTCGCTGACGAACTCGGCGTTTCCGTGGAAGACGTGAAGGCCCTCGTGATGGGCGGCCACGGCGACACGATGGTTTCCATCATGGAATGCGTCACTGTCGGCGGCATCCCGGTTTCTCAGCTCATGAGCAAGGAAAAGTTCGCCGAACTCGCCAAGCGCACTGCCGGTGCCGGTGGCGAAATCGTGAACCTCCTCGGTCGCGGCTCCGCTTTCTACAGCCCGGCTACTTCTGCCGTGCACATGGCCGAAGCCTACCTCCTCGACAAGAAGAACGTGTTCTCCTGCGCTGCCATGCTGAACGGCGAATACGGCGTGAAGGGCCTCTACTGCGGCGTGCCGGTCGTGGTCGGTGCCAACGGTGTCGAGAAGATTCTCGAAGTCTCCATGAACGACGAAGAGAAGGCCGCTTTCGCGAAGTCTGTCGACGCCTGCAAGAAGAACGCTGAATGGGTCGACGCTCATACGTAAGCGACCGTTCGTTCGACATATAGGGTGAGGAACCTCCGGTTTCTCACTCACTCTTGCAAAATTTATGCAAAAAGAATGCCTCCGATTCACTCGGAGGCGTTTCTTGTTTAATGTGGTTAAGCTTGATTATTTGTAATTGAACCAGTAAGCGATGCCGAAGATTAGGCGAAAGTCGGAACGGTCATCGTATTCGTACATTTTGGTCAGGCTGTGGGTGTACTTGACGAAGAATTCGAGGCCGAAGGCCAAGGTGAAACCGAAACCACCGCCGACTCCGATGTTTAAATCTTTCAGGTCGTCTCTATTGTTCCATTCCTCGTCTTTGCCTGAATAGTAGAATTCGAAAAGATTGATGTCGAATGTGGCGCCGGCTTCGAGGAAGAAGATGTTGGTGGCATAGAAACGAACCATTGCGGGGATTTGGATTGCCAAGCGGAATGCTTCGTCATCGTTGGGATCGAGAGAAGAAGTATGGATTCCGGTGAGGTCCATCCGGACGTCGGCGTTGCCTCTGACATACGAGCCATAACCAACCGACAGGCCGGCTCCCGTATGGAGGCCAATGTGGTTGCCGAAACCGATAATGATGTCAAAGGAACCCTGCGTGTAGTAGAGGCTATAGTCTGAAAAATCCGGTGCATCGTCACCCATGAGGAATACTAAGCTATAGTTAAAATTGGAGCCCCAAAGACCCAGGTGGTTGATGTTGGCGAATGCGCTTGAGGCGCAAGCGGCGATGGTAATCAGGGCGAAAAGGACTTTTTTCACGTGGCCTTCTTTTTTGGTGAAATATGTCGGGCAAAAATAGAAAAAAAAGGTGAAATCTGTTGTTCGACGGTAAAAAAGGCTTTTTTTTGTTAAATGTTGACTTTTTATTGCAGATAAATCTATTCAATTTTACGCAAATTTTATAAAAAAGGTGAAAATGTGGACTTTTAATTTGAAAATTTGTTGACTTTAGATGCGTAAAAAGTTATATTCAGGATATAGACCTCTAAAACGGAGCCGTATATGTTTTTTGGTATGGGATCACGTTACGGCGTGGGCACTATGTTCGGGTACGTAGGCTTGGGGGTCGTGTTTGGAGTTTCGGTTGCCTTCTCCGCGGATTGGTACGCGAAGGACAACCTGCAACCAGGTCACGACCCGAGCATGGTGCGGTTTGAGGACGGCTACGCCCTCATGAGTACGAACAACAATTTGCAGTTGTGGACATCTGAAGATGCCTACACTTGGCGCGACCATAAGTCGACCGTGAGCGCGATTCCGCAGTGGGCTTACCAGTATGCGCCGGGCACCGAGGGCATCTGGGCGCCGGATATATTCTACATGAATGGCGAGTTCCGCGTGTACTACTGCGTGTCGGTTTTCGGCAAGCGTTCTTCCGCAATCGGTTACCAGGCGACGACCTCGATTGTGCCGGGAACGGATGGCTATGGCTGGAAGGACCATGGCCATGTATTCCACACGACGACCAGCGACAAGTACAACGCGATTGATGCGGACGTGGTGCGCGATACCGAGGGCAATTACTGGATGGCGTTCGGTTCGTTCGGACTCGGCATTCAGCTGATCAAACTGGACGCGCAGACGGGCTACCAGGCGAATGACGACAAGACTGTCTACAACATCGCAAGGCGTACGAGCAAGGCGAGCGAGGGCGCGGAAGAAGGCCCGAGCCTCATCGAACATGGCGGAAAGTATTTCCTGTTCACTGCGTGGGACAAGTGCTGCCAGCAGGGAGCGAACATCGAGCAGACCACGTACAAGACCGCTTATGGCCGCGCCGACAAGGTGACTGGCCCGTACAAGGACCGCGCCGGCTATGACATGGCGACTGGTGGCGGCACGATTTTGCTGGAACGTTATGGGCGCTACGTGGGCCCGGGCGGCGGAGAAGCCTTTCAAGACCTGAACCGTGTGCGTTTTGTGCACCATTATTACGATCTCAACGGCGACAAGTACAACCACATCCATATTCGTGACGTGGTGTTTACCGACGATAACTGGGCTGAGATGGGACAGCCCTTCCTCGGACGCTACTTGAGCGCGGAGGTCGAACACGGTGTGCTGACGCGCGCGGTTTCAGGCGACCTTGCGATTACGCGGAGCAACACGGCATCGAACGGCGAATACCTCGCGTATGTGAATACCGCGGGTTCCAAGATCCACTTGCCGATGAACATCATGCAGGCGGGCGATTACTTGCTGCGCTATCGCTATGCGAACGGCGGCGATGCTGCCGCGACACACAAGGTGACCGTCAATGGCAAGTCGCGGACGGTGACGCTCCCGCCCACGGGTTCCTGGGGCACGTTCCCCGAGAAGTCCGTGGTGATGGTGCCCGCGACGCTCAAGCGTGGCGGTAACTTTATAGATATCGAACCGTCACCCAACGGCAACTTCGCTGAACTTGACCGCGTCGATTTTTTGCGCGTGGTCCGCGATACGATTCCGGCGAACGGGTTTGACAACGGCATCCGCGTGCGCCTCACGAAGGATGACGAGCTCGCCATCAAGGACGGCGGCTATGCGATTTTCGAGAACGTGGTGACCGATTCCATCAGGTCTCTGGACGTGTCTGTCAAGGTAAAGAGTTTGACGGGTGGCAGGCTCAGCATTCGCGATGGCAAGAAGGACGGGACCGTCCTTTCGGAATGCGAACTGGTGGCGGCCAACGCGAAGTCGGCGGCTAACGGCTGGACGGAAGTATCCTGCTCGAGCCTCAAGAGCATCGGCGGCGTGAAGGACTTTTATTTGACGGCATCGGGCGTTTCGGGCGAGGTGCTTGTCGGGAACATCGTGTTCGCGGGGGCGCCCGGGGACATTGAGTGCACCGAGGAACCGTGCGGAGAGCCTGGATCCAGTTCCAGTGGTGTTGTAATCGGGTCGAGCAGTTCCAGCGGAACGGAAGCGATTGTTCCACGCGAGATTCGCCGCGATTTGCAGCAGCCCGCACGCAAGGGTTACCGCGACCTGAAGGGCCGCAGCTTCGACAAGCAAATCCGTTACAGGGTGATGTTCTAGACTTGACAGTCATCCTGGAGCGCAACGCGCGATAGGATCCATTTAGGAAATAAACAATGAAAAATGCATGTAATAAAACGCGTGGATTCTATCGTGTCCTTCGGACACTCCAGAATGACATTGTAGGAATCGTCCTTTGCGCAACCGCAGTCTTCGCGGCCAACCCGCTCACGACGGCGTTCTATTCCGCTGATGCGGCCGCTCTCGTGCACAACGACAGCCTGTTCATCTTTGCTGGCCACGACGAACAGGGCCCGCAAAGCGATAACAACAAGGCGTTCATCATGAACGACTGGCACGTGCTCGTGACCGACGACATGGAGAACTACCACGATTACGGCGCCGTGCTGAGCGTGAAGACGTTTAAGTGGGCGAACGCAAGCGCCTTTGCTGGCCACTGCGAATACCGTAACGGAAAGTTCTACTGGTACGTGGCGGTACATCACGGCACCA
The DNA here is from genome assembly GCF_017551775.1 of Fibrobacter sp. Lineage (NCBI taxonomy): Bacteria > Pseudomonadati > Fibrobacterota > Fibrobacteria > Fibrobacterales > Fibrobacteraceae > Fibrobacter > Fibrobacter sp. The sequence continues at coordinate 42,580 of NZ_JAFZKX010000035.1, forward strand.
TCAAGGAAAACGGGAGCGAAGGTTTTGCCATCGGCGTCGCCGTTGCCGATCATCCCTCGGGCCCGTGGAAAGATGCCATCGGACAGGCGCTTATTACCGATAACACCCCGAACGATGTGAAGCTCAATATCGACCCTGCGATTTTCTATGACGGCGATGACATCTGGATGTATTGGGGCTCGTGGAATGCGGGGCGCCGCGTCAAGCTCAAGGAGAACATGATTGAGCTCGCGAGCACTCCCGAAGACATCAAGATTAAGGATTTCTTTGAGGCGCCTTGGATGCACAAGTACCGCGGGAACTACTACTTCAGTTATGCTTCGGGTTACCCTTCCACCACGAACTACTCGATGGCGCCGAGCCTGAACGGGCCATGGACGCAGAAGGGCGTACTGAACGACAAGCTTGACAATTCCGAGACGAATCACCAGGCCATTTTCAAGTATCTCGGACACTGGTATTTTATGTACCACGGCGCGAATTCTCCAGGCGGCTGGACTTACCGCCGTTCCGTGAATATCGATTACCTGTATTACAACGAAGACGCAATTATCCAGAAAATCAAGCGCACCTCGACGGGTGTAGACAAAGTAAATAACGCGCTCGTGGAAAACGGCGGCTACCGCATGACTGTTTCTCACAGCAACTTGACGCTCGAAGACGAAAACGGAATTGTGGTGCAGCGCCCGCTGGTAGAAGATTCCGCAGATGCACGCGCCAAGTCGCAGTTGTGGGTGCTCAAGCAGGCTGAAAAGCGTCGCCATTATACGTTGCGGAACTTCGGTACGGGCCGCTATTACTGCCCGCCGACAAAGCTTCTTGACACCGTGAAGACATCGGCGACGCCATGCGAAATCCGCATCGAGAATGCGTCCGTCAACAAGGGCTACTACCTTTACGGCGATTACGACAGCGATTTTGTGGGTGACGTGCTGAACATCTCGAAGGATTCCGGCATGCCCGTGATTACATGGGTGCGCACCGGTACGGACAACCAGAAATTTAAACTGGAAAAAGCCGTGTTGCCGGATACCGCGACAGTGGAGTCCAGCTCTAGCGAAATTGCGCCGGAAAGTTCCAGCAGCGAAACGGATGCTATTTTGCAGCGCGCCCATCGCCACGACTTGCAGCAACTCGACCGCAAGGGCTATCGCGACCTGAAGGGCCGCCGGTATGACAAGCAGATTCGTTACAGGGTGCTGTTCTAGGGTCTGGCCTATTTTACCATCTGGAACACTTTTTCGCCCTCGAGGCTCATTCCGTAGCGCGTGCGCAGAATTTCTTCCTTGTACAGGGAATCGTGTTGCAGGCGCTCGATTTCTTGTGTGCGTTCCTCGATGATTTGTTTGAGCGAATCGATTTTGAATTCGTATTCCGCGATTTGCTGGGCTACGTTGCGCTGTTCGATTAGGTTGCCCTTGCTGAAAAAGAGCTGCAGTACGAGAATGCCGATAAAGAACATGAAAGCTATCACGGCGATGTAGATTCTCTTGTGCATTAATTGACTCCGTCGAACTGGAAAACGAAATTATCGTCGGTGTGGGCGAGCCCGGCCATTTCCAGCTCTGTCAATATAGTTAAAAGTTGGCTTATGTTAAAGTCGAATTCCGACTGGAGTTCGGTAAAAGTTTTGCGGAAACCGTTTACGCGACGGAAAAAGTCCAGCGTGGCTTTGTCTAGGTGGGTGCCAGCGAGCGAAAGTTCCTTAAGGCTGATGCTTTCGGATTTCGGGAATCCGAGAACGGAACGCAGGCTTTCGGGCGTGAATACGGGCTTGGCGAGCCCCCGGTCGAGAAGGGCGTTCGGGCCGCTCGCTACTTCGCTGTCGAAATCGCCCGGGATGGCGTAGAGCGGCTTGCCTTCTTTGCGGGTGAATTCTCCGGTAAGGAGCGCCCCGCCTTTCGCCTTGCTCTGGACGATTAGGGTTGCCGCGCAGATGCCGGAGATGATTTTGTTCCGTGCGGGGAAGTTCCCCTTGTACGCGGGTTCGTCGGGCTCGAACTCGCTCACGAGCGCGCCGCCCGCCTCCAGAATCCTTCGGGCGAGTTCCCCGCGGGTCCCTTCGATGCGGGTGCATAGCCCCTGCGCGAGGACTGCCACGGTCGGGATTCCGGCCTCAAGTGCCGCCTCGTGGCAGTAGCTGTCTATTCCCTGCGCCAGACCGGAGACGACTACGGCGCGTGTTCCGCGGAGCGATTCCACAAGCCTTTTGCAGAGGATTTTCGCATTGGGCCCGGGCCTGCGGGTGCCGACCATCGCGATGCCTACGGGGACGTTTCCGCGCCTTTCGTCGGCGGTCGTGATGCCTTCTCCGTTGTGGGTGGCGGAATCCCCGGAGTCGGCCGGTGGCAGCGTTCCCATCGCATAGAGAACTTTTGGTTTGTAGGGGGATTTGCTGAGGGCGAGGGGGTATTGCTCGGGAGTGACGAGATTGGGTTCGAAGTTCATGGGCTTCCTTTGCGGGCGCAGTTTAATGCGTGTTATAAACGGCGCGTGTTATAAACGGCGCGTGCTATAAACGGCGCATGGGATAATTAAAGGAACATGCCGCGCGGTTTTGTATAGGATAATCGCTGGTCGGCAATCGCCCGGGTCCGGCATCGCCGGTACCTGAATTTGGGGAGGCCCATGGTAAATGTAGTAAATGTGTGGTGTGTAATTTTACATTTCACATTTCACATCGCACACTGCGCCGAAGGCGCGCACATTTCTATCTTTACCGCCATGAAATACACGTTCGATGATTTGGTAGATATCTTGAAACGCCTCCGCGCCGAGAACGGCTGCCCCTGGGACCGCGAACAGGATACGCATTCGCTTTTGCCCTACCTTGTGGAAGAGAGCAGCGAGTTTATCGATGCCGCGATGGATGGAGACAAGGCCCACATGTGCGAAGAACTTGGCGATGTGCTCCTGCAGGTGGTTTTCCATGCGCAGGTCTGCCGCGAAGAGGGCGCGTTTACTATCGACGACGTGGTGCAGGGAATCTGCGAGAAGATGATCCGCAGGCATCCGCACGTGTTCAGCGACGCGCAGGTGGACAATTCATCGGAGGTCAGCCGCCGCTGGGAAAAGATCAAGGCCCAGGAGGCGACGCACCTGAAGGATGCCGGAAAATCCGTCATGGACAAGGTCAGCAGGAGCATGCCGACGCTCGCCCGTACGCAGGATATCATCCGCAGGGTGGCGAAAGTCGGGTTCGACTGGGGCGAACCTGCGCCCGTATTCGACAAGGCGCAGGAGGAATTCGCGGAATTCCGTGCGGAGCTGGAAAAGGTTTCTCCCGAAAACGCGAACACCGACCGCCTGGAAGACGAGTTCGGCGATATCATGTTCTGCCTTGTGAACGTGGCGCGTCATAGCGGGTTCAATGCCGATGTCGCATTGCGGCGCGCGAACGCGAAATTCGAAAAGCGCTTCCGCGAGGTGGAACGCCTGGCCCGCGAGCAGGGGAAGGCCGTCGCGGAAATCGGGCTGGAGGGCCTCCAGCAGCTTTGGAAACAGGCTAAGGCCTCCGCTCGATAATGATGGTGTCCTGCAGCTCTATGCGCAGGAGGCCGTCCCTTGCGGCGACATAGAACTTGTCGAAGTTGCAGATGTTCTCGTCGGCGCCCGTAGCGTCGAATTCAAGTACGTCCCAATATGTATTCTTTCCTATCTTCAGGGTATCGAGCATGCGGATGGTGTAGCCGTCCCTGTTCATCATTATATCCCCGCGGAGATTCTTGAAGACGATGTCGGGACCATATTGCCAAATCCCGTCACGGAAACCTCTGTAGCAGGTGAGAGTCATCTTGCCACCGTTTTCATCACATTCAATGCGCAGGTCGATGTTTATTTCGTTGAGGTCGCCCGATGCCTCGAAATAGAAGCTTTCGGGCTTGTGGCTGTAGATGCGCTCGTCGTAGGCATCCTTTAAGCCCCAGTTGTCGATAACCTTGACCGTATCGTTCCATTCCTGTTCTTTCTTGACCAACCTCTTGAAAGAACCTCCGACGTAGGGGTCGTCGACACCTAGGAGCCGGCATGCGGAAAGCGCCATGCCGATGGCAAGGAGAATGGCGAACTTTGCGGATTTATTCATGGTCGTCTCCTTCCTTGATGGTAAAACTCTTGCCGTCTGTGCATTCCAGTTTCAGGATGCCTTTTGTCCTCGAAAAATAGAGGTGTGCGAGTTCACCGTCTACTTCTTCATTGTAGTTGATGGCGTTGTAATGTGTGTTGTCCATAATGACGAACACGCTGTCGTAGGTCACGCCATTGAAGGTAATGGTATCGAGCATCCTGATGGCGTTGTCAATCCCCATTTCTTCTGGAAGGCCTGTGGAGTCGAGTTCGAATGTGAAAGAGGTATTTCTGTAGCTTATGAATACCGGTGCGCTCTGGCCTATGTTGAATTCACGTGTGTTTTCTTCTTTGCTGACGTTTACGCGGCCATAGAAGTTTATTTCGACATTCATGATGGGGTAGGTGGATGAGAGATAGACGGTCCGGTTCTCTTGCTCGGCAATGACGCAGTAGTCGCTCCAGTTGGAGGAAAATGTGGAGTCATAGCTCACGCTCAAATCGAATTCGAAACCTTCGGAATGGACGTAGTGCGTTGTGTTCCCTTTCTTGAAGTTTCCGATAGTCTTCTGGCAGTCGGCTAGCCTGTAGTCAGGGTGATATATGGAATCGCAGGTGTCGGTGGTACAACAGTCCGGGCAGGCTGTCAGGCATATTAGGGGGATGGCTAAAAACGCTAGGGAAAGTATGATTCTTGTGGACACATTTTCTCCTTTGAATACCGATTACAAATAAAATACAAATTTAGGGACTGTTTTTAGTGAAAAAATTGCGCTTTTTCGCATTATTTCGCCGTTTCCACATTGGAGTGTTCTATATAGGAGTGCTTTTTGTAAATTTTTTTTATTCCGGTGCGCGTATGCGGGGGTATATTATGGATGTGCTTCCAGTCAGTCCTGGTTCTGGAGAAGGGATGCCGGATCGAACCACGGGGTAGGACTTATTGGGTGTACACTTTCTATTCCAAAAGTCACTCGGTCTTTATGGCCGGGTGATTTTTGTTTAGGGACTTCTTGTAATCTTCGCAGCGTTTCTTTTGCCGTTCTCTGATGTCGCGCAGTGTCTCTTCAGGAGTTTTGTCATGTGGACCAATTCCCGATGAGGGAAATCCATAAGGATCTTTTGCAAATTTTTCATATTCAGGGTCTCCCATTTCCGGAATTTTCCCGAAGGAGCCGTCGTATCGTCCCTTTAGCATTGCATCCCAGCCCATCTCTCGATCTTCAGGAACGACTTGTACCGGATCGCATGGGCTTTTGTAGATAAATTCATATGTGCCGTTCAATCCGTACGGATTGCCCAGTTCCCAAAGGATTCTCTGTTTCAAACGTCCTTTTTCATCCCAAACATATCTTATTTGCTCCGTCAAAAATAGACCTAGACTGTCCGGTTTTATACTTTTTTTTCGCTCATTGATGTCAAAAAGGCATAATCCTTGACCAGAAACTGTATCGCACCAGGTTTCTTCAGATAGCAATCTCCCAGATTCATACCGTTCAATAGAATAACGTCCCCCTTCAACAAATATGATGTAGATAAGATGGCCATCAACGCTGTATACCTTTTCAGATAAAAGTTTAGGTCCCTTTTTAAACACTTTCATCTCTGCATAGAATCTATTCCCTTTCGAAATACCACTGCATTCTTTTAGAGAATCCATTTCATTGCTAAAGTTCGTTGTTTCGTACCAGTTTCCACAATAGATTTCAAAATTTCGCACAACGGTGTCATCATAAACTTTTGTCCGTTTTCCTTCGAACTTGTAATTTGACCTTAGCAAGATTTCGCGTTCCGAATCATAAGACGGCAGAACATCTCTAGCCATTAAAGAAGACGTAAAAAGGAGCAATATGGAAAATATCAATCGTCGCATGACGTCTCGCTATTTTCTTTTTGATTTTTTCAGGGATTTCTTGTAATCTTCGCAGCGTTTCTTTTGCCGTTCCAAAATAGTTTTCTGGGATTCATCAGAATTGAAAGGCGTAAGACCGGGACCGTCTAAGACCATTGAAGGATAAGGATCTTCAGCAAAAGAGTTGTATTCCGGGTCACCCACCTCCGGAATTTTCCCGAAAGTGCCGTCGTATCGTCCTTTTTGCATAGCATCCCATCCCCATTCTCGATCTTCGGGAACAACTTTTACCGGATCACAAGGGCTCTTGTAGATGAACTCATACGTACCGTTCAATCCGTATGGATTGCCCAGTTCCCAAAGGATTCTCTGTTTCAAACGTCCTTTTTCATCCCAGACATACCTAATTTGGTTTGTCAAAAATAAACCTAGACTATCCGGTTTTATGCTCTCGCCTCGTTCTTCATAAGGCGAACGACAAAGCGAATTTTTCTGCGTACGAATCGTATCGCACCAATCTTCGTGAGATACCAATCGCCCAGATTCATACCGATCAATGGTAGTCCAATGACTTTCAACTAAACGATAAAAGGACATGCGCCCTTCTGCATCGTAGATTCTTTCAAACAATTCATATTCCCCCTGATTGTGTATATTAGAATCAATCGAAGACTTATTTCCTTTAGCAATCAGGCTACATCTTTTTAGAGAATCGATTTCACCGCCACCAGGGTACTTTGTTTCGAACCACTTGCTACAATAGATTTCAAACTCTAGTGTCTTTGCGTTGTCATAAATCCTTGTCCGTTTTCCTTCGAACTTGTAATTTGACCTCAGCAACATTTCGCGATTTGATTCATAAGACGGCAGAACATCTCTTGCCATTAAAGATGACACAAAAAGGAGCAATATGGAAAATATCAATCGTCGCATGAAATGGAAGTCTTTGGTTTGGCCGGTTAACTTGGCTTTTGGATAAATTATTTAGTCGAATGCTCCTTACTTAAAATATAATAGAAAAGGCCCCGACTGAGTCGGGGTCTTTTTAAGGTTTTGGAACTTAACCTGCGGTAACCCGTGAACAACAAAGCCCTCGGGTGTTAGCCGAGGGCGGTTGTGAGAGCGAGTGAGAAACCGGAGGTTTCAACACTAGCTCTGACGAACGAGCGGTCTGTTAACCACGCTGGTTGACCTTGTCGCCGTACTTCTTGATGAGTTCTTCCTGGATGTTGCGCGGCACCGGAGAGTACTTGCAGAATTCCATGGTGAACTCGGCCTTGCCCTGAGTCATAGAGCGGAGGTCGGTAGCGTAACC
>NZ_JAFZKX010000036.1 GCF_017551775.1 Fibrobacter sp.
CCACCGGCATAAACCTTCTCCATGAAGGTCTTGTTGGCAGCGGCATCTTCGAGAAGGATGTGACCCTTCTTGTCGACGGAGAGTTCCGGCGTGGTGTTGCTGATAAGCGGGTTGGAACCGTTACCGATAGCAACGAGCACGGTGTCGCATTCGATTTCGAAGCTTGCGCCTTCGACCTTGACCGGACGCGGACGGCCCTTTTCGTCGGGTTCGCCGAGTTCGTACTTGTCGACGAGCATACCACGGACGTGACCGGCTTCATCACCGAGGATCTTGGCCGGGTTCTGCAGAACGCAGAATTCGACACCTTCTTCCTGGGCGTGGAGGATTTCTTCCTTACGGGCCGGGAGTTCGTTCATGCTACGACGGTAAACGATGCGGACCTTTTCAGCACCGAGACGGAGAGCCATACGGGCAGCGTCCATAGCGACGTTACCACCACCGAGCACGACCACGTTCTTACCGGGCCACATCGGAGTATCGGCATTTTCCTTGTCATAGGCGCGCATGAGGTTGGCGCGGGTCAGGTATTCGTTAGCAGCGAACACACCGACGAGGTTTTCGCCTTCGATGTTCATGAAGAGCGGGAGACCAGCACCGGTACCGACGAACACAGCGTCAAAGCCATCCTTTTCGATGAGGTCCTTGAGCTTGCGGGTACGACCGATGACAAAATTTGTCTCAAACTTCACGCCCATGGCGGCGAGGGATTCAATTTCCTTGTCAACGATTGCCTTCGGCAGACGGAATTCAGGAATACCGTAGCGGACCACACCACCGAGCTTGTGGAAAGCTTCGAAGATGGTCACGTCGTGGCCTTCGCGGCGCACGTCAGCGGCAACAACCAGGCCGGCAGGACCGGAACCGATCACAGCCACCTTCTTGCCGGTAGCGGGCTTCACGGCCGGCACAGAGGCGCCACCGTTGTTGCGTTCATAGTCAGCGGCAAAGCGTTCGAGGCGGCCGATAGCCACAGCCTTGTTCACGTCCTTGTGAGTCTTACCGACGGTGCAGTTCATCTGGCACTGGCGTTCCTGCGGGCAAACACGGCCGCAGATAGCCGGGAGAAGGCTCGTTTCCTTAATCTTGGCGATAGCGGCCTTGAAGTCGCCCTTGGCGATTTCAGCAATGAAGGCCGGAATGTTGATGTGCACGGGGCAGCTTTCAACGCAGAACGGCTTCTTACAAGCAAGGCAGCGGTTAGCTTCGACGATAGCCTGAGCTTCGGTGTAACCCTGGGCAACTTCTTCCATCACGCGGGCACGGTAGCTCGGTTCGAGCTGCGGCATCGGCTGAGAAGGAATAGCAAGCTTGTCCTTCATCTTGAGGGGTTCGGCAGCGCTTCTAATCTTTTCAAGTTCCACCTTGGCGGCGGCGTCCAACTGTTCGCGAGTCATATGTTCAGACATTACTTGCTCTCCTTGGCCTTTGCGTCAGCCATCTTGTCAATGTTGCACTTGTGGCCATCGTTTGCACCGAAGCGGTGCAGGGCTTCCTGTTCCTGGGGCTTGAAGGCGCCCATACGCTGGAGCATGTTGTTCCAATCGACTTCGTGACCGTCGAATTCCGGGCCATCGACGCAGACGAACTTCGTCTTGCCGCCGATAGTCACGCGGCAGCCACCGCACATGCCGGTTCCGTCCACCATGATGCTGTTGAGGCTGACCACGGTCTTGACTTCGTAGGGCTTGGTAGTGAGGGCGCAGAACTTCATCATGATCGGAGGACCGATGGCGATGACCATGTCCGGCTTGCCCTTGGTGTCTTCGCAGAGTTCCTTAAGGGGTTCGGTCACGAGACCCTTGCGGCCATAAGAACCGTCGTCGGTCATGAAGATAATGTTATCGGCGAGAGCGGTCATTTCTTCCTTCATGAGGAAGAGGCTTTCGTTACGGGCACCCATGATGATGGTGACCTTGTTGCCGGCGGCCTTGAGGGCCTGAACAATCGGGTGCATCGGGGCGATACCCACGCCACCGCACACGCAGACCACGTGGCCAAAGTTTTCGATATGGGTCGGGGAACCGAGGGGGCCCACGAGCACCGGAATATCGTCACCGACTTCGAACTTGGAGAGTTCGGTGGTGGTCTTACCGACGGTCTGGAAAATCAAAGTGATAGAGCCTTCAGTCGTGTCGGCATCGGCGATGGTGAGAGGCACGCGTTCACCGTTGTCCTTGTTCGTCTGGAGGATGATAAACTGGCCGGCCTTACGCTCTTGAGCGATCAGCGGGGCCTCGACGCGGAATTGGAATACCGCAGGAGATAACTGCTTTTTAAAGAGAATTTTTGCCATAGTGGCACAAATTTAGATAAATGGGCTGTGGCCTAAAAGCGAAACTTTTGTAAAAAGATGCTCCAAAAAGGCAAGATATGCCCTAGATTGGGGGTACGAAGGCCGCACGGGCACCCTTGTATAAATTTTGAAAGGATTTTAAAAGGTCGGAGCCGGGCTGGGCTACTTCTGCAAGAACTGGAGGATGCGGTCCTTATATTCTTTGAGTTCGTCGAAAACGGCGTGGCCGTAGCCTTCGAACATCGCGAATTCGCAGGGGACGCCTGCGGCATTGAGCTTATCTACAATCTTTTCGGAGGCGATGGGCAAGACTACGCGGTCGTCGCTCGCGGCGAGCACGAGCACCGGGCATTTGATGCTTGCGAGCATGTCGCCGGTATCCACGTTGTCGCACTCGCGGGCGAAAATGGCGAAGCGGTCCATCTCGGCTTCGGATACGTCGCGGTACATCATGAGCAGCGCGCGGCGGTAGCGTTCTGCGAATTTCGTAGAGAAACAGTCGCGGATGAAATTGTCGACCAGAGTTTCGCGGTCATGTGCGCGGGCGAGACGTGCCCAGTTCCCGATGACTTCGAGCTGCTGCGGTTCCGGCTTGGACGTCGAGCATCCGAGAACGAGCTTCTGGACCATTTCCGGGTGAGTCGCCGCGATATGCTGGGCCACCATGCCTCCCTGAGACATGCCGTACAGCGCGACATCCTTCAGGCCGAGCGCCTGTATGGCGAGCACCTGATCGCGGGCCATTTCTGCGAGGGAATATCCCGGTTCCACGTCCTTGCGCCGGTCAAAAAAATAGAGCGTGTAGTCTTCCGCGAACATCTTGTACTGCACTTGCAGCGACGCGGCTGACTTCATCACGCTCTTGATGGCGAGTCCGGGTATAACGACCAGCGGTTTTGCGCCGTTCCCGAACTGCGCATATTCCATTTCGAATCCGTCGGTGCGGACACAGTGCACAAGATTTTCGCTCATGCACTAAAAGATAGCAACTACTTGAGGTAGTAACTTATGCCGCCCGTGGCAGACCAGTGCCAGCCGCGAAATTCCCCGAGGGTGTTCGCGACGCCCATGCGCGCTTCCCATCTGTCGGTGATGCGGTAGCCGACGGTAAAGTATTCCGTCATGACCAGCGGCATGTCGAAGTTGGCGATTGTGTTCCCCTCTTTCGCGAAAATGCTCCCGCCAGACGTTGTGGGGAAGGCCGGGTCGGGCCTGTAGACGCTGAACGAGAAATTGAACGATAACGGTCCGTTGTAGATGCTCGCGAAGCCGCCGTAGGTAATGGTGCCTCCCGTCGTAGACGAATCTGCGAAGAAATGCTTGCTGAAGTCTTCCCAAACAAGGAACTGGTCGCAGCTGTATTCCGTTCCGGAGTAGTTGAATTTGCGGGCGTACATCCATGCGCCAATCGAAAGCCCCGCTTCGAAGTGCTTGGTGTTCACGCCAATGATCAAGTCGGCGCTCAGGCCCTTGTTCACGGCGACGGATCCGCCCCACAAGAACCAGTTCCTCTTGGCGAGAAGGTCGATGGATGCCGTCACGATGGGGAAGGTTACGTTGTATGTCCCGTCGACATTTTCCTTTACCTCTTCGCGTTTGAAATCACGGCAGTTGGTTATGCCGCTGCAGTTTTCCATCTTGTTGGTGATGCCGGAAAGTTTTTCTTTTTCCGACTTGCCCAGGTTGATGTTTCCGGACGCGCGAATCTTGAACGTTTTGGGTTCCTGATAATTGCCGACACCGCGCAGTTCCGGGGCCGTAGGCGCTTCCATGTCGAATTGTTCTACGTGGCCGTAATCTCGGGTCATGGAACATCCGGAAAGGAGAGCGGCAAAACCGATGCATAATGTTAAAATTTTTTTCATATGTCTCAAATATAAAACCGGTTTGGCGTTTTGGACCCCTAAAGAGGTGTTTTTCGGATAAAATGCAATATTTCATGACGACAGGAATAAAAAAACGCCTTTGCATTTATATATATTCCCTTGCACAGGAGACACCATGAAAAAATCGCTTATTTTGTTCTGCTCTTTCGCGCTGGCCTTGATGGGGGCCGGCTGCAGCGACTCACAGACCTCCGACAAGGATGGCGCCGGTACGAATGCTTCGGTAAAGGTTGCCAAGAAGGCCGCGGGCAAGGAGCTGCGCGACATCGCCGGCACCAAGACGCTTGTGCTTGGAAACGGCGCGATAGTCACCTGGATTCAGGATAACGTCGGCGAAAAGTATATGCCGCGCAGCCTGTTTAGCGATGCGAGCGATTCGCTGTTCAATAGCTTGAACAAGCCGGAGGGTCTCCCCGCTTCGGTAGGTACGTTCCTTGTTCGGGTCGATGGCGCGAACATCCTGTTCGATGCCGGTTTCGGGGCTTTCGGCGGGAAGATGCTGAGCCGCCTTATGTCCCTGGGTATCGCTCCCGAAAACGTCCAGTTTGTCTACCTGACTCATTTCCATATGGACCACATCGCGGGCCTCATCTCGAAGGATAGCACGGGCCGCCTCGCCAAGACGTTCCCGAACGCGGCGCTGTATGCGAGCAAGGCGGAATACGACGCCTGGATGAACAGCATTCCCCAAAACGAAATGCAGAAGAATATCATGGGGCTCTACAAGGATAGCCTTCATTTGTTCGAGTTCGGGGACGAACTGCCCAAGGGCGTGACCACGATTGACGCAGTCGGGCATACGCCGGGCCATACCGCCTTCCAAATTTCGAACCTGCTTGTCATCGGCGACCTGATGCACGGCTACGCGCTGCAGAAGGACCATCCCGAAATCAATTCCAACTACGACATGGACAAGCCCAAAGCCGCCGAGAGCCGCAAGCGCATTCTGCAATACGCCCGCGACAACAAGCTCCTGATGGCCGGCATGCACCTGCCGCCTCCGGGATTCGCTGAATAAGCCCTTTTTATTGCATTCATAATCCCTTGCCAGGATTCTTTTATTTTGTTATAATTTGATAATGGTTATCAAATTTAGAAAGGCATGGAAAAAATGAATTACAAGACCAAGCAGCAGGATTTGCTCCTTTCTTGCTTCAAAGCTATGCGGAACCGCCATTTTACGGCGGAAGACGTTCGCGCCTATTTCTTGAAAAAGAATATCCCCATCGGTATCGCCACCATCTACAGGCAGATGGAAAAATTCGTATCGGCGGGTACCGTGCAAAAATATTTCCTCGGGGAACAGAACGCCGCCTGCTTCGAATATTCGGGCGACGACTGCCACAAGGAAGTTTCGCATTTTCACCTCAAGTGCGAAAATTGCGGCAAACTCATCCATCTTGAATGCCATGACCTCGAAAAGCTCGGCTCGCACCTGATGGCCGAACACGGCTTTACGCTGGACCCCTTCCGTACTGTTTTTTACGGGCTTTGCCAGAACTGCGGGGCTGCCGCCAGGATATAAAGATTTCCATATAACAAAAGGATTCTTATGAAAAAGAATAAGAAACCGGTGATACTGATCACCGGGTATTTGGGCTCGGGTAAAACTACCCTTTTGAACAACCTCCTCAAGCAAGAGAAGAGGAAGGTTGCCCTTATCGTGAACGATATGGGGAGCATCAACGTCGACGCCGAAATCTTAAAGAAGAACGGTTCGAACGTTACCGAATGCCCGATGTTCGAACTGCAAAACGGCTGCATATGCTGCACTTTGCGCGACGAGTTCATCCAGCAGATTGAAAGGATTTCCAACCTCAGTTCCGTCGAGGTCGTGTTCGTCGAAGCCTCCGGCATCAGCGATCCCGGCGCCGTGAGCGCGAGCTTCCTCGCTTACGAGGAAGACAATCCCGATACGAACGTGTATTTGACCTCCATCGTCACGGTCGTCGACGCCGACAGAATCTACCGCGAGTTCCTTAGCGATTTGAAGCAACGAAAAGAAATGAAGGACAGCCTGGCGGAAAAATACGACCTGTCGCAAGAAGAAATTTCGACGCTCATCGTGGACCAGATTGAATTCTGCAACTTTATCATTTTGAACAAGTGCGACTTGCTCAGTGCGGAACAGCTCAAGGAAGTCGAGTCCATCGTGCGAGACTTCCAGCCCCGCGCGCCGATTCTCCACTCGGTCAACGGCGACATCGACATTGAAAAAATCATGACGACAAAGCCGTTCAATTACGACCAGATTGATTCTTCTTCCGCAATCCAGAAGGCGACGGCGAGCCTTACGCAGCCGGGCCGCAAAAAAGAAGGTTGCGTTGACGAGTACGGAATCTCCTCGTTCATTTTCGAAGCACGGCAACCGTTCAACAGAAACCGCTTTATGGAATTTGTCAACAACCGCTATCCGTCGCAGCTCATTCGTTCCAAGGGTTACATCTGGTTCTCGGATGCAAGCAAGGACGTGCAACTGTTCGAACAGGCCGGCAGGAATTCTTCCGTGATGCCCGTTTCTTACTGGATTGCCGCTTTACGCGAAGACCAGAAACAGGCGTATCTCGCGGACAATCCTGAACTTCGGGAGAATTGGGATTCTCGATTCGGCGACCGCGAAAACCAGGTCGTATTTATCGGCAAAGGCTATAACAAGGACGACATCATGCTCGAACTCGAGAAGTGCCTTGACGAAAGAGCGTACGCTTGACTTTTTTCCTACCTAAAACCCAAAGAGACGTTCCGCTTGGAACGTCTCTCTTTAAATGCTTTTGGTTTCGCGGAATAGAAAAAAATTTTAGGGATCGAAAATTAGCATTCTCGGGCCTGACATCGTGAATATGGCGTTCACAAAAACATTTTCTTTTTTTGCAAAATAGCCAACTTCAAGATTGAAAAACCATAGCAAGTCAAAACGGACGGATGCACCGTAGTCAAATCCCGTCGAAGAAAACCAACCCACCTGGGGGCCTACCCCAACACCAGCCAAAGCATGAAAACACTGGATGCTTGGATGGAGTAAAATTCCATGTTCGTGGTCGGTGAAGTCATAAACATACCTAGTACGGATAAACCACACAAACGCATAATTCGGAGCCCATGGGCCTTTTGTATTTTCAGGACGTTTTTGTGCATAGATTAAACCAGACGGTATAAGCCACCATTCCAATCCGGCCACGAACATATTTCCGCCGCCCACCTCTAACCCAAGAGGCAGTGGTATATTATCTGAGGCTTTTTTCTTAGGTGTGTAAGTTGAATCACCTTCCGCCATTGAAACACTCGGCAAGAACAAGGCCAAGGCAAAAATAAGATTCCTAACAAACTTCATTGTCATGAATATAAAAAAATATCCCCGGAGTTTTTTATTCCGGGGATAGAGTATTTCGGATTCGTAGAGCGATTAAGCGTTGATGCTTCGCACCCAAACCTTGCTAGGCTTTTACAGTCGTGAAGGCGAAAGCCTCTCCGTCGGCTTCGTTGGCTTCGAGACCATCGGCAGATGCAGCCCAAGCAATCTTCACAGCCTGAGTTTCGCCGGCGATGTAAGCTTCGTTTTCGGCAACGGCCTGCTTGAAGACTTCGCTTGCGCTGAACAAGGTCACTTCGATCTTGTCCGTGATGGCGTAGTCCTGGTCCTTGCGGCGGTTCTGGATGCGGTTCACGAGTTCGCGAGCCACGCAGGCGCGGCGCAGGTCATCGGTAATCTTCAGGTCGAGAGCCACGGTAAAGTGCTGGTTTGCTTCCACGGCGAGGCCTTCCGGCACGATGCGGCTGAGCATCAAGCAGTCGGCACCGACTTCACCGAAGTCGAACTTAATGGCTTCACCACCCTGCAGGGCCTTGATTTCGTCAACCGTGAGGCTGTTGAGCTTGGCGGAAATCACCTTCATGTTCTTCGCATAGTCCGGGCCCTTCGCCTTGATGGCGAGGAAGTTCGGCTTGGCGGAGAGCTTCACCAGCTTGGTTTCGTCTTCGAGGAACTGCATTTCGCGAACGTTGAGTTCTTCGAGAATCAAGTCCTTCATGGTCTCGGCGACGTTCTTTTCTTCGGTGCCGTGAGCAACGACCGTCATGCTTGCAATCGGCATTCGGTTCTTTACGTTGTTCGTAGCGCGGATGACGCGGCCCATTTCGACCATGCCACGCACCATGGCGATGCGTTCCACGAGGGCTTCGTCCATGAGGGACTTGTCGGCACTCGGGAATTCGCAGAGGTGCACGCTCACCGGAGCGTTAGCATCGACTTCGCGGACGAGAATCTGGTAGATTTCTTCGGCAAGGAGCGGGAGGAACGGAGCGAGAATCTTGGAGAAGTCCACCAGCACCTTGTACATGGTGGCGTAGGCGGCGTTCTTGTCGCCATCGTTTTCGCTCTTCCAGAAACGGCGGCGGCTACGACGCACGTACCAGTTCGTGAGGTCATCCACAGCGGCGATCACGGCGGGCACCACGTTGTACAGGCGATAGGCCTTCATTTCCACTTCGACATTGGCAGCCAAATCCTGCAAGGTAGCAAGCATCCAGCGGTCCAGTTCGTTGTCGCTCTTGACTTCCTGACCCGGCCGCCAGTTCAGCTGGCCCTTGGCGGCGTCGGCATTGTGGTTAGACACAAAGAAGGCAACGGCGTTCCAAAGCGGGAGCATCACCTGCTTCACGATACCCTTCACGCCTTCTTCGCTGAAGCGCAGGTCTTCGGCCTTGAGGGCGGCGGAGTTGATCATGAACAAGCGGATGGCGTCAGCACCGGTGCGTTCGATCAAATCGTTAGGGTCCGGGTAGTTGCGCTTGGACTTACTCATCTTGGAGCCGTCTTCGGCCAAGATAATACCGTTCACAATCACGTTCTTGAAGGCCGGCTTCTGGAACAAAGCGTTAGAAAGCACGGTCAGCGTGTAGAACCAGCCACGGGTCTGGTCCAAACCTTCGGCAATAAAGTCAGCCGGGAAACTTGCTTCCACCACTTCCTTGTTTTCGAACGGGTAGTGGCGGCTAGCATACGGCATAGAACCGGATTCGAACCAGCAGTCGAAAACTTCAGGCGTACGACGGTAAACCTTGCCGTTCTTTTCGATGGTGAGCTTGTCCACAAAGTGCTTGTGCAGGTCATCGAGCTTCACGCCGGTGAGCTGCTGCAGTTCTTCGATAGAGCCCACAGCAATCATGTCGCCGTCATCAGAGAGCCACACCGGAATCGGCGTACCCCAGAAGCGGTTACGGGAAAGGTTCCAGTCGCGGGCGCCTTCGAGCCACTTGCCGAAACGGCCGTTCTTGATGTGGTCCGGGACCCAGTTCACGGTCTGGTTGTTTTCGACCATCCATTCCTTCAAAGTCTTGGTCACGCCGTCCTTATTCGTAACAGGAGCGTCGATCTTCAAGAACCAAGTCTTGAGGGCGCGGTAAATCAGAGGAACGCCGGTACGCCAGCAGTGGGGGTAGCTATGCACAATCGTGTCCTGCTTGAACACGCGGCCCTGTTCCTTGAAGAAGCGGATAATTTCCTTGTCGGCTTCCTTAGCGCCAAGGCCCTTCCACATCGGGACCTTGTCGGTGAACTTGCCTTCGGTATCGAGCGGGTCGAAAAGGCCGAGGTCGAGTTCAGCACCCTTCTGGAAGTCTTCTTCACCGAAGGAGGGAGCGGTATGCACGGCGCCAGTACCGTCTTCGGTACTCACGTAGTCGGCGGGGTAAATCTTGTAGTGGCGGGACAGCTGGTCCGGTGTCACGAATTCATCGGAAATACGGGAAAGCGGTTCGTAGTCCTTGCCCACGAGTTCAGAGCCCTTGCAGGTATCCACAATGTTCGGGTTCTTGAAGTAGGCGGCGGTACGGCTTGCGGCAATCCAGTACTTCTTGCCGTCCTGTTCCACAAGGTTGTAGTCCATATCCGAACCCACAACGATGCAGAAGTTGGAGTACAACGTCCACGGAGTCGTCGTCCACACGAGGATGCTCGTGTCCTTGAACTTGGCTTCGTTAGAGTTAATCGGGAAAATCAACGTGAGGGACGGGTCCTGACGGTCCTTATAGCCCTGGTTGGTTTCGAAGTTCGAAAGCGGAGTAGCGAGGGCCGGGCTGTACGGCTGGATGCGGTAGCCCTGGTAGATGAGGCCCTTGTCGAAGCACTGCTTGAACACCCACCACACGGATTCCATGAAGTTCTTGTCCATGGTCTTGTAGCCGGTGTCGAAGTCCACCCAGCGGCCCATGCGGCGCACGGTCTTCTTCCATTCGCTCGTGTACTTGAGCACCTTGCTGCGGCAGGTTTCGTTGAACTTGTCGACGCCGAGGTTCTGGATTTCGGCAACGCCCGCGAGGCCCAGTTCGTTCTGCACGAGAGATTCAATCGGAAGACCGTGGCAGTCCCAACCGAAACCACGCGGAACCTTCTTGCCCTTCATGGTCCAGTAACGCGGCACGATGTCCTTGATGGTACCGGCCAGCAAGTGACCGTAGTGCGGAAG
>NZ_JAFZKX010000037.1 GCF_017551775.1 Fibrobacter sp.
AAGCATGTTTATGCCTACGCGATAAAACTCAGAATTTGTGAGCGCTGGGCACGCTTGAACGAAATTGCGGGCGACAAAGCCGTCATCAATGTTATTAATGCTAACGATCCTGCGTTTAGGCAGGAATGATTGGAGGTCCATTTTCAATGGCTAGTATCGGAAAAATAACCGGCGTGAACGGAAACCTGATTCGTGTCAAGTTCGAAAGCGCCGTTTCCCAGAACGAAGTGGCTTATGCAAAGCTCGTTTCAAAAAACAAAGATGGTAAGGCTGAAATCATTCCCCTCAAGAGCGAAGTGATTCGCATTCGTGGTGATTACGCTGAACTCCAGGTATTCGAGGATACGACTGGCCTCAAGGCTGGCGACGAAGTCGAATTTACCGGTGAACTTCTTTCTGTTGAACTTGGACCCGGTCTTCTTACACAAGTGTTTGACGGTTTGCAGAACCCGCTGCCGAAGCTTGCTGACGAATGCGGCTTTTTCTTGCAGCGCGGTAAGTATTTGAAAGCGCTCCCGCGTGACGTGAAGTGGGCGTTTACACCGGTCGCGAAGGCTGGCGACGTTGTTGTCGCGGGCGATACGCTCGGCACTGTTCCGGAAGGCGTGTTCACGCACCGCATCATGGTGCCGTTCAAGCTTTTGGGCAAATGGACCGTTGATTATATTACTTCTGCCGGTGACCGCACTGTCGAAGAAGTTGTCGCGAAACTCAAGAACGACAAGGGCGAAAAGGTCGATGTGACGATGGTGCAGACCTGGCCGGTGAAGATGCCGATCAAGGCCTTCGAAGAACGTCTCCGTCCGAGCAAGCCCTTGACGATGCAGCAGCGCATTATCGATACGTTCTTCCCCGTGATGCAGGGCGGTACGTTCTGTACGCCGGGCCCGTTCGGTGCCGGTAAGACCGTGCTCCAGCAGCTCATGAGCCGCTACGCCGACGTGGACATTGTGATTTTGGCCGCTTGCGGTGAACGTGCTGGTGAAGTGGTGGAAACCCTTCGTGAATTCCCGGAATTGATTGACCCGCGTACGGGCAAGTCCCTCATGGAACGTACGCTGATTATTTGTAACACGTCTTCGATGCCGGTGGCTGCCCGTGAAGCTTCCGTTTATACCGGCGTGACGCTCGCTGAATACTACCGTCAGATGGGCCTCAACGTGCTCTTGCTCGCTGACTCCACTTCCCGTTGGGCACAGGCCTTGCGCGAAATGAGCGGCCGTTTGGAAGAAATTCCGGGCGAAGAAGCGTTCCCGGCTTACCTCGAATCCGTGATTGCTTCGTTCTACGAACGCGGTGGCGTTGTCCGCCTCAAGGACGGCAAGACGGGTTCTGTGACGATTTGCGGTTCCGTTTCTCCGGCAGGTGGTAACTTCGAAGAACCGGTGACGCAGGCAACCTTGAAGGTGGTGGGCGCATTCCTCGGCCTTAGCCGTGAACGTTCCGACCAACGCCGTTTCCCGGCTATCCATCCGCTTGATTCTTGGTCCAAGTACGAAGGCATCATCGAATCGAAGAAGGTGGCCGAAGCCCGTCACATTCTCGCCGCAGGCGTGGACGTGAACAACATGATGAAGGTGGTGGGCGAAGAAGGTACCTCCATCGACGACTTTGTAATTTATTTGAAATCCGAATACCTGGATGCCGTCTATCTGCAGCAGGATGCGTATAACGAAATCGACGCTGCCTGTTCCGCTGAACGCCAGAAGTACGTGTTCGACAAGATTTTCACCATCCTTACGACTCCGATGAAGTTTGCGGAGAAGGATGTCGCTCGTACGTTCTTCCTGAAATTGACGCAGACCACCAAGGACTGGAACCGCGTGGCCTTTGACTCTCAGGAATTCAAGGATCTCGAATCTAGTATTTTCGCTTCCGTGAAGGAGGTTTCCGCTAATGCATAATGTTGCTTACCATCGTATTGAACGCATTGCCGGTTCCGTGATTACTTTGAGGGCCGAAGGCGTTGCCAACCAGGAACTCGCCCAGGTGACAAGTTCGTTCGGCACATCTCTTGCCCGTGTGATCCGCATTGACGGTGACATGGTGGACTTGCAGGTGTTCGCTGGCGCTCGCGGTATTTCGACCGATTCCGAAGTGCGATTCCTTGGCGAACCGATGAAGGTTCCGTACAGCGAAGCTTTGCTTGGCCGCGTGTTTAACGGTGCTGGCATGCCCCGCGACAACGGCCCCGAAGTCGATGGCGAACGCATCACGATTGGCGGCCCGTCCGTGAACCCGGCCAAGCGTATCATCCCGAAGACGATGGTGCGTACGGGTATCCCGATGATTGACGTGTTCAACACGCTCGTCGTTTCGCAGAAGCTCCCGATTTTCTCTATCGCCGGTGAACCGTACAACGAACTCTTGGCACGTATTGCTTTGCAGGCCGAAGTCGACGTGATTATCCTCGGCGGTATGGGCCTGAAGCACGATGACTACCTTTACCTCAAGGATTACCTCGAAAAGAACGGTGCTTTGAGCCGTACGGTGATGTTCATGCACACGGCATCTGACCCGATCGTGGAATGCTTGCTTGTGCCGGATGCTTCCTTGGCTGTTGCCGAAAAGTTTGCAACCGAAGGCAAGAACGTGCTCGTGCTCCTCACGGACATGACGAACTTTGCCGACGCCATGAAGGAAATCGCCATTACGATGGAACAGATTCCGTCGAACCGCGGTTATCCCGGTGACCTTTACTCTCAGCTCGCCAGCCGTTACGAAAAGGCTGTGGACTTCGAAGGTTCGGGCTCCATTACGATTTTGGCCGTGACCACCATGCCGGGCGACGACGTGACGCACCCGGTTCCGGACAACACGGGTTACATTACCGAAGGTCAGTTCTACTTGCGCAAGGGCCGTATCGAACCGTTCGGTTCTTTGAGCCGCTTGAAACAGCAGGTGAACGGCAAGACCCGTAGCGACCACCGTACCATCATGAACACCATGATTCAGCTGTACGCTAGCTACAAGGAAACCTTGGAAAAGCAATCCATGGGCTTCAACATGAGTAACTGGGACCAGAAACTCTTGAAGTACGGTGTGCGCTTCGAAAAGGAGATGATGGAC
>NZ_JAFZKX010000038.1 GCF_017551775.1 Fibrobacter sp.
AAAAAAAAATGAAACTCTTCCGCGATTATTGGCGGTGAAATCGACACTTTTTACTCCATTTCACCGCCACTTTCACATTTCCAATTGCGCGAGCGCGAAGCGTCCCTCGTAGCAAACATTACCTGAATAAAAGCAGTTTAATCTTTCCCCTGCAGTTTAAAGGAAATCCGAAGTGACTAACAGTCACGAGGATTTCCTCCCTCCGCTCATCTCCTACATGCGCCATAGCAATAAACTATTCCCAAACAGAGCCTTTATCGTTTTTTTTGCGGAGAGGGGCTCTTCGCAAAGCGAATACTTAAACGAAGTGATTGTGCGAGCGTGCGGGGCGTGCCCGAAGCCAACATTTTTACTAAAAAAAACTAAATTTGGCGGCATGCCGTTCTACCCCAACGAAATTATTCAGCAGCTCAAATCACAAGCGGACATTTCGCTCGTGATCCAGCAGTTCTTGCCGCTGAAACGCACGGGTACGAACCGCTACGTGGGCGTATGCCCCTTTCATGATGACCACTCCCCTTCCATGACGGTGAACCCGACACTCGGCATCTATAAATGCTTTGCGTGCGGAGCCGGCGGGGACGTATTCAAGTTCGTGCAGGAGCACGAAAAAATCGACTTCAACGGTGCGGTAGAATGGGTCGCGAACTTCGTGGGTTTCGACCTCCCGAAATTCACGACGAAAGAGAACGCCGAAGTCACCGAAGAACGCGCCATGGTCCGCAAGCTGAACGAACTCGCCTGCGAATGGTTCGAACAGCAGCTCACGCTCAGCCCCAAGGCACTCGAATATCTCGCCAAGCGCAATGTCAGCGAAAAGACGCGCAAGGAATTTCACATCGGCTACGCACCCGATGGTCGCGAAGGCTTTATCGCCTATGCCGCGAAGAACGGATTCTCGCCCCGCGACTGCGTGAAGGCGGGACTCGCCACCGAAAAGAAAAACGGGGGAATCGCCGACAAGTTCCGCGACCGCCTGATGATCGCCATCCAGAACCAGTCGGGAATCGTGGTCGCCTTCGGCGGCCGTGACCTCGCCCCCAAGCAGGAAGGCTTCGAGCGTCCCAAGTACATGAACAGCCCGGATACCGCGCTCTACAACAAGAGCGAAATCCTGTTCGGCCTGAACCATAGCCGCGCCGCCATCTCCAAGGAGAACGCAGTCATCATCGTCGAAGGCTACTTCGACCTCATCAGCCTTTACCAGGGCGGCGTGCAAAACGTGGTGGCCGCATCGGGCACCGCGCTCACCGAAATTCATGCAAGCATCCTCGCACGCTACGCCAAGACGGCCTACCTCGTGTTCGATGGCGATGCAGCCGGCCGCAAGGCAACCCGCCGCTCCCTCGAAATCGTGCTTCCCAAGGGAATCGTCCCGAGGGTATTCGCACTCGCCCGCCCCGACGGCACCAAGATAGACCCGGACAACTTCGTGAACGAGCAGGGAGCCGACGCCTTCCGCGAACAACTCAAATACGCCGAAGACTGGCTCAGCTACCTTTCCAACAATTCGGACCTGCAGAGCATCGAGGCACGCGCCTCGTTCGTCACCTACGTCAAGTCCATCGTGAAGAGCATCCAGGACAGCGAACTCCGCAACCAGTACGTGAAGCTCATCTCGGAACGATTCAGCACCACGCGCTCGCTCGAAGGCATCCAGAGCATCAAGCCGCAAAGGGCGCCCAAGGCACCCGCGCCCCAGCCCCAACCGCAGCCTGATCCGGAATTTGCGGAATACGGCGATATGCCCCAGGTGCAGCAGGAACCCGAGCGCGTCCCGTGGGAAATTCTCTCGCCGGTCGAAATAAGATTCGCGAACCTGCTCGTGAGCAACCCCACCCTGATGGACCGCGCCTGCGAATATTTCGACGTGGAACTCGCCGCCAGCGGAATACAGTTCTTCGAATCCTCGCTCATCGAGGAATTCGTAAACACGATTATCGCAAACTACAGCGAAACGGGATACTTCTCCCCGAAGGTCCTGTACGAACAGCTTTCCCCCGTACTGCAGCAGTTCATGGAGAACCTGCCCGAAGAATCGTGGACGCCCCCGAAGGAAATCATCGAGCTCTACGAAAGCCTCATGGTGCTCACCTTCAGGCTGTGCGACCGTTTCCGCAAGACCATCGCGCTCGACACGCCCGAAGGCGTACAAAAGCGCATGGACCTGAACAAGTTCATGCAGAACATGGAAAAACTCGACAGACAGTACAAGGAAGGCCGGCTTTCTATCGACACGCTCGCCGACCAAGTCATCTCGAGCAAAAAAGCACTTATACCCATCCTAGCCGCCACACAAGGATAAAAACATGCTATCTATCAAGAACCTCAAAGCAAGCATCGAAGACGGGACGCAGATCCTGAAGGGAATCAACCTCGAGGTGAGACCCGGCGAAGTCCACGCCATCATGGGTCCGAACGGCTCGGGCAAGAGTACCCTTTCGAAAGTCATCATGGGCCACCCCGCATATAAAGTGGACGACGGTTCCGTGGAACTCGACGGCAAGAACCTGCTAGAGATGGAAATCAGCGAACGCGCGAACTCCGGGCTGTTCATCAGCACGCAGTACCCGACCGAAATCCCGGGCGTGAACAACGTGGAATTCCTCAAAATGGCGCTCAACAGCAAGCGCGCCTTCCTCGGCGAGCCTGAAATAAGCGACAGCGACTTCAAGAAGCTCTGCGAAGAAAAAATGGAACTGCTCGAAATGGACGAGCGCTACCGCGACCGCGGCGTGAACGAAGGCTACTCCGGCGGCGAAAAGAAGCGTAACGAAATCCTCCAGATGGCGATTCTCGACCCGAAGGTGAGCTTCCTCGACGAAACGGACTCCGGCCTCGACATCGACGCGCTCCGCATCGTCGCAAACGGAATCAACCACATCATGAGCCCGGAAAAGGCGGTCATCCTCGTGACGCACTACCAGAGGCTTCTCGACTACATCAAGCCCACCTACGTGCACGTGCTGCGCCACGGGAAAATCATCCTGAGCGGCGGGCCGGAACTCGCCCTCAAGCTTGAAGAACAGGGCTACGACTGGATCGAGGAGAAGTAATGGACGCACTCTCCCGCATACAACAACTGGGAATGCCCCGCAGGAACAACGAGCTGTGGACGTTCTTCCCCGTTTCTAAGATTCCTACGCCGGAATTTCCGGACGCATGCGCCTGCGCCGAAGACTTTTCTAGCGAAAACGATTTCGCGGCGCTCCTTCCCATCGCAAGCAACGCACGCACGCTCGAAAGAAGCATCGCCGACGGCGACAGCGAAATGGCGCTCCTGAAGTGCAACAACGACTTCGGCCGCACCGTGCTGAACATCGGCAAGAACGCGAAGGCCAGCTTCGA
This sequence comes from Fibrobacter sp., assembly GCF_017551775.1. Lineage (NCBI taxonomy): Bacteria > Pseudomonadati > Fibrobacterota > Fibrobacteria > Fibrobacterales > Fibrobacteraceae > Fibrobacter > Fibrobacter sp. Next base: position 3,349 of record NZ_JAFZKX010000038.1, read on the forward strand.
GATTCTCGACAACAAGGTGATGCACGCCCTCGACGCCGAACGCTTCGACCTCCATGTGGGTGAAGGCGCCGACGTGGAGATTTTCTTCGCCAATCCGGCGAACGACCTCCCCCTCAGGTTCCGCCACTTCAACATTGAGCAGGCGGCAGGTTCCAACGTGCGCTTCTCGAGCATCGAACGCGGAAACGGCATTTCACGCGTGAGCCTCGACTGCCACCTGCGCGGGGCCGGCGCCCATTTCGAAATCCGCACTCTGAACATTCTCGACGGGACGTCGGAGAGCCACCACAGGTTGCACATCTACCACGACTCCCCCGAAACGACAAGCGTACAGTTCTCGCGCAACCTGCTCGACGGCAGTTCCCGCGCAAGCTACGACGGCAGCGTCGTCGTAGGGAACGGATGCACCAAGGCGTATTCCAGCCAGCTCGTGAACACCATCCTCCTCTCAGAAGACAGTTCCGTCTCCGTGAAGCCCGTGCTCAAGATCTACCACGACGACGTGGAATGCACGCACGGCAATACCGTAGGCGAACTCGACGCAGATCAGATGTTCTACCTCGTTAGCCGCGGAATCCCTCCGGAAAAAGCGAAGATGATGCTCATATCGAGCTTCGCGCGCGAGTTGTTCTACCCGCTGCCCGACTCCCCCGCCAAGAAGCGGCTGCTACAGATCCTGCAATAGCGGAACTCGCACAAATTAAAAAAGGAACGGCACATAGGCCGTTCCTTTTTTGGGGGGGTCTTGATTGAGAGTTATTACGTAAAATTAGTCAGCAGAAATAAGGTAACGCCCATAAAGGCGACCATGAAGTTGGCGAAGAACGTGGTGGAGGCGAGGTCTTTCATAATTTGTGCTTTCATCCAGATTCCCTTTTGTTTTGTTCGTAACTCTAATATAGAATGGAAAAAACCTAATTACAAGTAACGACAATCACACTGAGACTGGGCTCACATTCATCTATCTGTAAAACGAGGGGATTGAGACAAATCCCCCCGAAAAATTAAAAATGTCACAAAAAAAACAGAAAAATTATTTCTCTTCTATCTTGACAATGGGCTCATCCATCATCTTTTCGGCGATGACTTCGGGCGTTTCCTCGGCAACAGCCGCGTTGGATTCTTCCGGCATCCACGGCCTATCGAGACTCTTTTCCCAAGAAACAGTCGGAGCGCTCTGCAATTCGTGAGCGGGGTCAACCACCGGCAGTCCGAGCAGCTCGCGGGCGCGGTTTAGAGCGGCATCGATATTGCCAAGAGCATTCTCTTCGCCGAGTTGCTTCAGCACCCCTGCGCGGGTAAGCGCCACCACAGGCTGGGCATGCACGCCACTGAGCAGGAGCTGCGTGCCTTCGCGCTTGCAACGGCCGAGCAAATCCTCGATCATCTGGATACCGGCGGCATCGATACTCGAAACGCTGCGCATGCGCAAAATGAGGATCTTCGGCTTGTCCGAGATGCGGGCCATCGTATCCTTGAACTTGTCGACCGCACCGAAGAAGAGCGAACCGGCCAGTTCGTAGACCACCACGCCCTTCGGCACCTGGCGGGAAAGTTCGTTGTGCGCGGCCTCCTCGTCGTCGTCCTTGAGGGCCTCGGTCACCGTCTCCATCTCGGAAACATCGCTCATGCGCTTGATGAACAGCACGGCGGCCAGCAGCACGCCCACTTCGATAGCGACCGTGAGGTCGATAATCACCGTGAGGAAGAAGGCCACGAGCATCACGATAACGTCGCTCTTGGGGGCCTTGAACATCTTGATGAAGCTGCGGTAGCCGCACATGTTGAACGCCACCTGGAACAGCACGGCAGCGAGGGCCGCCATCGGGATCATTTCGGCATACTTGCCGAGCACGAGCATAATAAGCAGGAGCACCACCGCATGCACAAGGCCCGAAATCGGGCTCACAGCGCCGTTACGGATGTTCGTCGCGGTACGGGCAATCGCGCCCGTCGCAGGAATACCGCCAAAAATCGGGGAAAGGATATTCGCGACGCCCTGGCCGAAAAGTTCGGTATTGGAGCGGTGCTTGGTAGAAGTCATACCGTCGGCAACGACCGCCGAAAGCAGGGATTCAATAGCGCCGAGAATCGCAATCGTCAAGGCCGGCTGGAACACCTTCTGCATCATCTCGATGCTGATATTGGGCAGGTGCGGCATCGGGAAGCCGGTCGGGATGTGGTTCTTCATGCCGATGGTCACGACGCCATGGCCGGTAACCGGGTCGTCCCAGCCAAGGACCTTCACCAGGAGCGTTGCGACGATAATCGCAATCAGCGAGCCGGGAACCTTCGTGGTAATCTTCGGCCACAGGATGCAGACGGCGAGCGCCACGAGACCGACAATCACGGCATATATATTAATAGTATCGAAAGAAGTCGCGTAAAGCTTGATTTTGCCGATGGCGTCGGCAGGGTCCTTGGCCAAAAAACGCAGCCCGAAGAAGTTCGGGACCTGGCCGAGCGCAATGATGATGGCGATACCGGCGGTAAAGCCCACGGTCACCGGGTAAGGAATGAACTTGATGATGGCGCCGAGCTTCGCGATACCGAAGATAATGAGCAAAATGCCCGCGAGGAGCGTCGCCGAGGCAAGGCCGTCGTAGCCGTACTGGCTCACGATGCCGTAAACAATCACGATGAAGGCGCCCGTGGGGCCGCCAATCTGGAAGCGGGAACCGCCCAGCAGGGAAATGGCAAAGCCCGCGATAATCGCCGTGTAGAGGCCCTGTTCCGGACCCACGCCCGAAGCGATGGCGAACGCGATGGCGAGCGGGAGAGCGAGAATGCCGACGATGACGCCCGACATGAGGTCACTCACGAAGTTCTTCTTGGTGTAGCCCCTGCGCAGAGCCCTCACGGACTCCGGGGTGACTGTCGCTTTGACACCCGAAAGGAAGTTCTTGAAGGATTCCTTGGCGTGAATGTTGGTCATTTTGCACTCCGTTCTGAGAGAGAACGCGGCCAAATTTAGAAAATTTTACAATTCCCGTTAAGGGGGTAAATAAAAAAATAATTTCTACATTTTCCCGCGAAATGAGAATCCCGCTTCAACTTGCCGTCATTTTTGCCATCTGCCTTGCAGGCGAATTCCTGCACCGCGTCGTGGGCATACCCCTGCCGGGGAACATCATCGGCATGGTCCTGCTGCTCATTCTCCTCTGCCTCAAGGTGCTCAAACCCGAGCAGATTTCGGGAGTCTCGGGATTCTTCCTGAACCACCTCGCGCTGTTTTTCTTGCCGCCGAGCATCGCCATCATGGCCGTAGGCGACGACATCCTCGCGAAATGGCCCCTGCTGCTTGTGCTCTGCATCACATTCACGCTCGTGACCATCGCCGCCACGGGAATTTCCACGCAGATCCTCATCCGCCTGCAAGAAAGGCACGAAGCCAAACGCGGCAAGGCCCGCATTCAGGCCGCAAACGACAACGGGGGCAAGGAATGAACGAACTCGTCAACACACCCCTGTTCGGCATCCTCCTCACGCTCGTCGCCTTCGAAATAGGCGTCCTCGTAAGCAAGAAGTGGAAACTCGCCATACTGAACCCCATCCTCATCGCGAACGTACTCATCGTGGGGTTCCTGCTTACGACCGGCATCAGCCTCGAAAGCTACAACATCGGCGGAAACTATATCTCGGTGTTACTCTCCCCCGCCACCGTCGTGCTCGCCGTCCCGCTATATAGGCAAATCTCCAAGCTCAAGCAGTTCTGGAAACCCATCCTCGCGGGCATCGCCATCGGGAGCCTCACCTCCATCGCGTGCGTCATCTTCTTCTCCAAACTGTTCGGCCTCGGCCGCACGCTCATGCTCTCGCTGCTGCCCAAGTCCATAACGATTCCCATGGGTTCCGTCGTCTCCGAGCAAATCGGGGGCATACCCTCCGTCACCATCATCGCCATCACGGTCACGGGAATCACGGGAGCCGTCGCGGCACCCGTCGTATGCAGGTTCTGCCGCATCAAGAACAGGGTCGCCCAGGGTATCGCCATCGGCACGGCAAGCCATGCTCTCGGGACCACCAAGGCAATGGAAATGGGAGAAGTTCAGGGCGCGATGAGCAGTCTGTCCATCGGGCTTGCCGGGCTATTCACGGCAATCGTCGCACCGATAATCGTAACGTGGTTCTAAGCCAGTTTATCGCCCGACCAGGACTTCGCAGAGCAGCGTTTCTTTCTCGGGGAAACGGCACGCCTTTTTAAGGTCTTCCTCGCAGAAGAACGGTTCGCGGCGAGCGAACTTGCCGAGCCCGCGGGCCGATTCGCGCAGCATTTCCGCCACGTATCCCGCATTCATGTTCAGGTAGCGGTAAGCGCGTTCACCGAGCATCTTGCAGGCTTCTTCCAGGTCGGCGGAGAAAACGACCGCGAAAGAAACGTTCCCCGCGGTTTCCCTATCCAGATGGCACTTCGCGAACTTCTCGCGATCCTTGAAATTCGTGCGCAGGTAGAGCGTCTTCTTGAGCGGCAGGTAACGGTACAGCCCGGGGTAAACGAGCTGCACGTCGAAACTCACCACCCAGATTTTCAGGAGCCCCGCGCCGAACGAATTGAGGTTGCAGATTTCCATCCAGCGCAGCACCGTCGAGAAATCATCGAGCGACGCCTTCCAGGGCTTGAAATTGCGGAAACTCACCGCGCCGGGCCCGAGAAACTCGTACTCGCGGAAGAAATACTCGTTCGGGAACTTGAGCGGCGTAAGCGGGAATTCCTCGCCTTCTACGGGCTGGTTCACCACGCGGCACACCTTCATGCAACGCGAAAGATCGGTAATGCATTCCACACGGTTCTGCATAAAGAACCGCGCCATGTAACGGCTGCCGCTCCCCGCAGTTTCGGGGAGTTCGCTGCGGTTGCTATAAGCGAATTCAGATACCGTCTCGTACTTCTTGAGCGACTTGGGCATTATGCAGAGCGCCGCCAGCGGCACCTCCGAAGGCGAAAGCCCGAGCGCCACCGCGACATCGTCGTCCACGAACGCGCTGAACGGGATAGCGGTGCCCCCGAGCGACCTCGCGAGAATCGAGACAAGCCCGGCGTAACTGCCCGCGTCGATTTGAAGTTCGCGGTACGCGGCCTCCTTGTAGCGCCATACCACGCGGTCAAAGATTCCCGTAAAGAACAGAGTGATGTTCGCCCCGCGGATATAATCACCCGTCGGGAACGCGGCACACAAGGTCTCGATATTCGCACGGCGCGCCTTCGCACTGTTTGGTGAGCCAGTCGAACCGCCGGCAGGCAAAGCGACCAGTTCGCCCGAAGCGCTATCAAAATAATATAGTCCGTCGGGAATGCGTTCACCCTGCAAAAGCGCATACACGCCGATGGACCTGAGAGCGTCGGCGCACACGTCGTTCTTGAGTTGCAAAAACACGCGGTTCAGCATCGAGGACGGAGTGCCGACCAGCGAAAACAGGTCTCCATCTACAGGTGCCGCGTGATTCTCGGCGATGGAATAGCGCTTCGCGCCCGCATAGCTCTTGTCGGGCGGCACGCGCTGTTCCCAGTGCAACGTCACCGGGTCCCCGGCAGACCGCGGGGAATAGCGAACGGATTCATGATATGCGATGGAAAAAAACGGCACTGGCGCAAAATATACTCACTTTTATCCCATTTTCGGGCAAACATCACACTTTTTTGTCTTTTTTTGGCCCGCGGGTGCCGTCCCGGAGTAAAACACTTGATACAGTTTGAAACATTCACATTCAATCACGCATAATTCGGGCTCTCCGAAAGTGTATATTAAGTTCGTAAAACAACAAGCGAGGCCATCATGTCTTTCAAGAAACTCATTACACTTTCGACAGCAAGCATCATCGCGCTGTCCATCGCCGCCTGCGGCGATTCTGAATCCGGCGAGCCGCTCGCCCCCCTATCCAGCGATTCCGTAGTCGATCCGGGTTCGTCTTCCTCCGTCATCGATACTGCGACGATTGACACGAGCAAGCAGGTACCCCCCGCCCGCACCGACACTACGCCTAGCGCCAACATCCCGGCCACAACGGGCCCCGGCGTACTCGTCGACGACTTCGAAGACGGCGACGGCGGCACCCTCATCGGCACCGGTTGGTACACCTACGACGACCACGACAACGGAGCCGAATCCGTCATCACGACACCGGAAGTGAGCGACAAGGGCTACCCCCTGCCCACAGCCACGAACAACGGCACACAATTCGCGTTCAAGGTCAACTACACGCTCAACAAGGGCGAATACGCCTATGACCCGTACGTAGGCTGGGGCGCACAGGTTCCCGACTCTCTCGACTGCAGCCGTTTCGGCGGAATCAGCTACTGGTACGTGGGCGGCAAGCACGAAATCCACGTGGAAACCTCCGACGTGAAGGACTACGACGTGCATCTCGCGACCGTCAAGGCATCCCGCACATGGACGCAGGTGTTCATCCGCTTCAAGGATCTGGCCCAGGGCGGCTGGGGCGAGGAAGTCGAATTCGATCCGTCACACATCACCGCCATCAGCTTCCAGGCAAAGGGCAACAACATCACCGACTCCGTCGTCATCGACCAGGTTTACCTGCAGGACACCAGCGAGATCGAGAAGGACAAGCCCGACATGACGATCATGGACCCGGTCATCCCCGAAGTGACCATCGGTGACGTCGCCATCGCCAACCCGCTCCAGGAAAAGGCGATGAAGTACCTCAACAAGGGCATCAACATCACCAACTGGCTCGAAGAAGCCACGACCCTCTTCAAGGGCACCTTCAAGTTCGACGAGAGCGACGTGAAACTCATGGCCGAGAACGGCATCAAGTCCCTGCGCTTCCCCATCGACCTCGACAGGTACGCCACCAACCGTGACGAGTTTGTCGCCGACACCACCAACACCGTAGAACTCAAGTTCGACGACGCGAACCTCTTCGGCGTGCTCGATTCCTTCGTGGAATGGACCGGCCGCAACAACATGTCGTTCGTCATCGACTACCACGAATACGACAACAGCTACAACGCAAAGAGCGCAAAGGACCCGAGATACACCAAGATGATGGCGAACGTCTGGAAGCACGTGGCAGCCCACTACGCCAGCAACGAACGTGAAGACATCTTCTTCGAACTCCTGAACGAACCCGACATGACCAATGGCGCCGTCAAATCCGACGTCTGGCGCGCCGCAGCGCAAGAAGACATCGATTCCATCCGCACCGTCGACAAAAAGCACACGATTATCTTCGGTGACGCGTCGTGGTACTCCATCGACCTGCTCGCTAAGGGCAAGCCGCTGAACGACGACAACATCGTCTACGCGATCCATACTTACGAACCGTTCGTGTTCACGCACCAGAGCGCAAGCTGGGCCGAGACCAAGACCATCAAGAACCTGATGTTCCCCTACGACAAGGAAAAGTGGTCGGAATACAGTGCCGACTTCGGTGTCAGCAAGAGCACTCCCAGCTGGGTCAAGACCGCCGTCAAGAACTACTACAAGAACGGCAGCAAGGAAGCCATCTTGAAGATTGTCCTCCCCGCCAAGGAATGGGCCGTCAAGAACAACGTCCCGGTGATCATCAACGAGTTCGGCGCCTACAACCTGAAGACCGACAAGCAGTCCGTGCTCAACTACATGGCCGCGATGAAGGAAATCAGCGACACGCTGCAGATTCCGCTCACGCACTGGGGCTACACCGGCGGCTTCGCCCTGTTCGAATCCGAAGGCGCAAGCCCGAAGGGCACCAAGCTCATCGAAGGCATGAAGGAAGCCTTCGGCCTGTAACCGAATACATTAGAAAGTACTCCTCCTAAACAAAAGGCTGTGCGGAAAACCGCGCAGCTTTTTTTGTGAAGCAAAGTTAAGGACGCATATAAATTAATCGCCCTAGAATTGCAAATGACCGAGTCCTACAGCGGAGGAATAAAGCATCTGCTCAAAACGATGCAAAAGACATCCATCTGCGGGAATGTCTAGACTTGTACGCCTTGTGAACGATATCAAATTCAAATACAGTCTTTTTCCCGTCTTTTGTAACAACAATTTTGAGACGACTTGAGGGTTCGGGCATTCTTTTGTCAATAAATATGCCAAGTTTTCCGTCTATGACAGTCCTATATCTGACAAGGGATGAATCGATCTTTTCTGTATTGCCATCATACGTAATGTAAGCTTCAACAAAGACCGGCATACTGAGGTTATATACATTCACAGAATCAATGTATAAACAAGAAGTTTTATAATAGTGCTCTTGAAGTGTATCGTCTACAAATTCATATGATCCATGATTCAAATAATAATCAACATCACGATATTTTTCGACGGCATCGACATCCACTGATTTTTCGATGGTATAGAAGCAGTCGCTCCCACAAATCGGACAACAATTCCAGAAGAACAGACAAAGGATTAGGCACGCAATTTTTTTCATAACCGAAAACCCATCCAAGAATCATATCTAAAAAGTCAAGCCTTTCACAAAATGAATATAAATAATTCTTTTCAAGTTAGCACACGAAAGCTATCTTGACAAGGCTTCCTCATACTCACGGAGCTTTTTGTAACCGGGGCTTTCAAGCGGGAGGATGGAGGGGTCGAGTTTCAGGGGCTTGTAGCCTTCAAGGTCCTTGGGGTTTGTACGAATAGTCAGAGAACGGACTGCACCTGTGGCAGGTAACGAAATCTCATAGAAAGGTCCGCCATAATACATTCGATCTCTTTTTTTCTCAAAATCTTTATCGAATACACATTTATTCCTATCCTTCTCGGCACAAATCATCCTATGATTGCAGTAAGTCCCAGCCACGACCTGTGCGCTATCGCCACTGTAAAGAATTCGATAGACAGAATCTTTCTTGACCCATAACTTTCGATAATTAGGCAACATTTTTCCTACAAAAATATCAATAAACCTATCCGTATTGATTGGATATGGTGGTTGGTAATAGCATTCTATCATCAAAACGTCCAATCTATCATTTAAAACAAATCGGGCTACATCAGAACTACTATGAATATCGCGACATACTTTTTCAAACGAAGAATCGCCTGGTACAAAAGTTCCAGCCCTTTTCGAAACAACCCCATACCCTGTTATTCGGAATACGCCCCATTCTTCAAAAAAAACGACTTTCACCTCACTGGCACCATAGATTTGTTCTTCCGGATTTGTATAAAAAAGTCCGGCACAAGAACATAGCAAGAAAAACGCAATAACAGGCAGAATAAATTTCATCGGCACTCCGGGAAAGCAATGGAACTACTCAATTTTTCGACAATCTTAAAGACTTTTCCATAAACGGCAAAATACTCAGGTTGCCTTTCCCAAAAATCCTCGTATTTAATGTAATAGAAGTATCGCCGTTTTCCAGCCTTTTGCGAAAAACCCAATATCACGTGATTCTGATCCTTCTTTATTTCGGTTGATGACACGCTTTCATCTTCAAAGTAGGGGTCGACATACAGATGCGAATCCAGCTGCAGCGAGTCTAGCTGTGGCAAAACAGAACTTCCGTCAACTCCGAGGTTCATGCATTTGTTTCTCGAAATACCGGCTTTCTGCAAACTGTCGCGTTTTTCCATATATTGTTCCGGATGCAACCACGGAATAATCTTTGTTTCCGGGAGTTGGAATACTGTTATTTCACCCGATTCATTTGAATTGAATATAAATAAGCGCTGGATCCCATCACGTTCATAGAAAAGATATATGGCATCTTTATTTTCATCGAACAACGAATCGCCAAAAAAAGCAGTAAAACTCTTTTCACGATAATCATATGTCGGTTTGCTTTTTTCAAGGGCATAAAAGTAGTAATTCTGTATGCGAATTTCCGCATCTACAGACAACGACATCAACAGCATGATCAAAAAACAACAGCTCAATCTCATAAAGCCGGACAATCCTTTTTTGTTAATATCAGTTCATATCCATTAATATGATATTTTTCTGCTGAAAACTTTTGGGGATCAGAAACAAGGTTATACCAGCTACATTTCTGAACATCGTCCCCAAAAATATCCACAATTATGGAATCCGCTGAATTGAACCGTCTGAAAATCGGTTCAATATCGAATCGAGATCCCAAAACAGACAAATCTTCTATTTCAGCCACACGAACAGTCCCGTCATTTTTCTTTTCATATAGTATTGCGCTATATTTTTGGTTACGCCAACAATAATGTTCTATGCCAACATAGTTCCCATCCATAATTGAAGTCAATCTAGCATAAATATCTTTTGACACCTTTGTCTGCTTGATACATGTTTTCGAAAAAAAATCAATATTAGCCTTAACATGCTTATCGATACACGGGAAAAAACGGTTTATGGCTGGAACGCGTTGAATTGATGGTTCCATGTAGATTTTTACATAATCTGAATCTTTAGGCATATAGGCAAAAACATCAACTTCAATATTCCCAAATGTGCCCAGAATATACAGACCAGGTTTAAAATCATCTAAAAAGGAAATATTGGCATAAACCCTAGAATAGTTTATCTTTCCATCATAGATGTGCATTGGAGTTTTTTGAGCATAATAGTCCTTTGTCTTATATATAAAGTAATCGCAGTTGTCTTGAGAAAAAACAAAAGCCGCAAAGAACACGCAAACAATTAAAAGAATCTTTTTCACAAGAATAACCTTATTCATAACCCGTTAAGGTCAAATATATCTATTTTTTCATATAAAATGGCATACCATTATTTGCGATACGGCCTATTTTGGCAGACAGTATTTCACCGAATCGAACGTCATTCAAAAAAGTTTTCCGAGGGATTCCTCGTACTCGCGGAGCTTCTTGTAGCCAGGGCTTTCGAGCGGGAGGATGGACGGGTCGAGTTTCAGGGGCTTGTAGCCCCAGCCCGGATTATTCTGAACGGTAATCGAATAAACCGGAGCATCCAGCGGAAAAACAAGTTCATAGGCGTATTCAGGACAACCCTTTCCTCTTTCGTAATCGGGATTAATGCTTCTACGTATATATTCTGCACAAACAGAGCCTTTTTCCTCGTCGTTCAGTTTTCTATGAACAAAATTTGAATCTTGTACCACACTAATTCTTTCACCGATATAATATGCGTGGAATTGCGCATCAACAACGTTCATCAAGAAAGTACGTCGAAAAGCGTGCCGAAAAAAAGCTTCCATACTTTCAAAATCATCCTGTCGCAAAGATCTCATTTCGTAAAGGCACTCTGCACTCAAGGACGATTTATCTCCATTTGAATTAAAAATCCTCTCTCCAATCAAGGCTCCGTGCACACCATATTTCGGGCAAAAACGAGACAACGCAAGAGAGTCGGGAACCTCATTGTTGATAGCTTTCACAACTGATTCGGAAAACTCATTCGACTTGTAAATCTGCAATCTATCTCCTAGAAGTTGCACTTCGCCCAACTCCCAATAGATATTCAACGTAGTCTTTTCTGGATCAATAAGATTTTCGCCAGAACCATTAAAAATACATACATTTGCGGGAAAAAAACTTGTCCCCCAGAAACATCCTTGCAAAAGAACCGCAATCATTAAGAACGACTTTTTCATTTGCATCCCTCCAATTCTACCGTAAATGGGTATTGTTCTAGTTTTTCAAAGATTGCGACAAATTTATTTAAGGGATACTGTAATTCAGCTCCTTCTTGCCGGAAATCCGTAAAACGGAAATACCTTGATTGGCCTTCACGTTTTACGTAGCCACAATAGAAAGCCTTATTATATGAAGGAACATATTTATATCTATAAAACGAATAAGAATTTTGTTCTTTTGCCCTTACCATTGGATAACTATCTAGATCCATCGAAAGAAGCTCTACTCCCAGTGTTTTTTCAATTTCAATTTTCTGCTGGCATCGATGTTTTTTTACCATTTTTTTAAGATTCTGCATTTGCTCCAGATATCCCGAGGGATTCATCCAGCGAGAAACTCTTGCAGATGGAATCTGATATAATTCAACACTGTCACCCTCAAGAAAAACAACGAGACGAGAAATCTCATCCTTGTCGACAAACACGTAAAGTTTGCCTCTATTCCAGTCAATTTTGTTATCAAAAAATCTATTTATTCTATTCTTTTGCGCGACAACATCCATAGAATCAGTATTGAAGGTTTGAATTTCAAATACAGATTTGGGATTTGCACAGGCAAGTTCAACCACAAAAAGAAAAAACAAGAAGAATAATTTCACCGAGCATCCTCCTCCACCTGCCTAAGGACATTCTTATCGAAAAAAACACACCCCGACAATTCTTTGCATTCCGTCATCAGCTCACTGGCATTACCAAGATTACTCCAGCGACAATCCTCGAAACCCGTCATTATGAGTTTACTAAGTCCATCATACAATTCAATGTATTCCGTCACAAAATTCTTTGGTTCAAAGTAATCAAGGAACTCTGCCGGAGGAAGCATCTGGAAGAAATGCTTCTTGCCGGACTTTTCAACATAAATGATATAAAGATTACCTGTATTCGCAGACTCCCCCATACCATCATATATTGACAATCTCTTTTCTTCAATAACCGAATGTATGTGTCGATATAAATCGACCTGGACAGGGCGAGTCTCCCTGCATCGAGAATTTACAATACCTGCATGTCTCTGTACAATGCGATAATTGCACTTAAGCCATTGTGTTTCCAAAGATCCAGGACAGAATGGAATTCGAGGTATACGGGAGATTAGGATCGTTTCATTTCCATATGGAATAAATCCGTAAAAAAAATCACCTTTTTCACTAGAAGAAGTCCTTTGATGCAAAAGAATATGGACCCCGACCTCATCAAGGTTCAATTTTTTTCCATAAACACCTTCGTATGCTCCACTAATGACAAGGGAATCACCCATTTTCCCATCAGAACCGGCAAACAGCACACCAAGACCAGGAAAATTCCTAGCAAAAGGGAAAATAATCAAGAATAGCAAAAAAATTATTATGCGCTTACTTATAACCACGATTCTTGAACCCCCAGTTGCCTTGAGCATCCAAACCATCCTCCAAATGCGATATTTCGTCATGCAGCCCAGCAACCGTAACCCCCGCAAAGAGCCCACAGCCCTCCACGCTCCCGGCGCCGGTCTCGCCGCCGAAAGCGGCAATACGATGGCATTTATCTTCTTTTCTCTGATTGTACACAGAATGAATATAAATTATTTACCGAACTAGAATGATATAAAAGACATCCATTTGCGGGAATGTCTGGACTTGTACGCTTTTTAAACGATATCAAATTCGAACACAGTCTCTTTCCCGTCTTTCGTGACAACAATCTTGAGGCGACTTGAGGGTTCGGGCTTTCTTTTGTCAATAAAATCAGTAGCTGAGGCACTTGTCCAACTGTTTCTTGTCAACAAGGTTTTCCCAGCGGCATTCTTCAAAGTTGCTGTGAAATATAGAATAGAACTGCTCGTACAGGTAAATGTACTCGTCGATGATTTTATTCTTTTTCATTTCGTTGTCAATACAGCCCGGCGGGACCATTCGGATAATTTTTCTCTCACTTTTTTCTTGAGAAAGGATATAGAAGTATTCGTAACATTGCTCCCCTCTTTTTGAATAAAAAATTTCAGAACTTGATTGTCGTAAAGAAAGTCTATTTTCATCAAAAAACTTCTTTATAAGAATAGCCACACTATCTGAAATCTGTTTTATTCCATAACATCTGTCATAAATATTCCTTTTATTTTTCCACATGGCATTTTCTAAGCACTCGCGGCATTTTCCCATACTTGGTCCATCCTCACACTGATATTGAGGTATATAAATCATCTTCATTTTTTTTGAATTCACAGGAATATACGCAGAATAGCTCCCATCACCCAAAATTTCCGTTTGAGAGACTCTCCATTTTCCCATCTCCAAATAAAAACCATCCTGATTAACATCTAGCAGAGTTTCTCCAAAAAAATTTGTCATTTGTTCTTTAAAATATTTTAGATCATTATAATATTTAGCTTTCTTTAATTTCGTCTTAACATTCTCTCCTGTTGCGAAGACGATTTTTTCCTTGGCGAAAGAACTTATCGTAACAATAATCAAAAAAAACATTAATTTCCTGACAATCATTTTGCCCCTCCTAGTTCGAGAACCAGTATCCAATCATATCCAAGAAGAAAGAAAGCATTCATAATAATGTTCCTGAAGGGTATCCTCAACAAAATCAAATCTTTGAGTATTTAAAAGATAGTGAACATCACGATACTTTTCAACGGCATCGACATCCGCCGATTTTTCGATGGTATAGAAGCAGTCGCTACCGCAGAATGGGCAACAATTCCAGAAGAACAGACAAAGAAACAAGCATGCAAGTTTTTTCATCTTTTCCAACTCATCATGGATATTTAGTACTGTTTGGGCCCACTGAGCCATTTTGCCGTCAACTTTATGGGTTTTCGGGGCTGAATTTCCTACATTTATAGAACGATGTTTTTTGATGCGAAAAAGATTTTATGTTGTGCCACGGCACTCCTCGCGGTAGCCGCAAACGCTGCCGGTTTTTACGGCAACCAGAGCGATATCAAGTGGAAGACCGCCGATACGAAGCATTTCCAGTTTATTTACCCGCAGGAATACACGGAGCATGCATCCGTGCTCTCGTCGTATGCCGAAGCAGTCTACGATTCCGTCGTGAGCCGCTACAAGAAGGACCTGCCGGGCCGCGTGAACGCGGTGCTCAACAATGCGCTCTACAGCAACGGTAGCGCCGTCCCGAGCGAAAACGCGGTGAACCTCTGGCTCACCAACTGGGATTTCAAGGTCCGCAGCAGCCACGGCTGGCTCGCCGACGTCATCACGCACGAATTCAGCCACCTGGTAAGCATCGAGAACGGCAGCAAGATCCTCCCGAGCATTTACGGCCTGCAAATCGGCTACACCGACTACTACAACGAGCGCATCACGAGCGACTTCTCGACTTTCATCCCGTTCACGCTACAACCGCTCTGGTTCGCCGAAGGTACGGCGCAGTTCGAATCCGCACGCATGGGCTTTGACGCCTGGGATACCCACCGCGACATGTTGCTGCGCGTCGCCGCCCTCAACGATTCGCTCCTCCCGCTCGAATACATGCACAACTTCTCCGACAACTCGCTATTCGCCGAACTCGGCCCCTACACGCAAGGGTTCGCTCTCGTGCGCTACATAGCGAAGCATTACGGAGAAAACGCCATCCCGAAAATTTGGACGGAACTTTCGCGCCCGTACAGGGTCACGCTCGACGGCGCCCTCAAGAAAGCCATCGGCATCAGCGAAAAGGAACTCTACGCAGCCTGGAAAAAGGAAATCACCGAAGCCTACAAGGCGCAGAAGGATTCTCTCGGCACGCTCGTCGAAGGCAAGAAGTTAACCACGGACGCCTTCTGGCAGGACTTCCCCGTAGTCGCGGGCGACCACCTGTACGGCGTTTCCAACTTCGGCGGGCAGTGGTTCGACGGCGCCGTTTTCAAGATGCCGCTCACGCCGGACAGCACGGCAAAGGATGCTCCCGCGGACACGGCCGCCAACAAAATTGACGGCATCGAAATCGGCCAGATATCTATCGAGGAAGAAACCGACGAAGATTCCACCATCAATATCGGCGACTACGCGAAGAGCGGGTTCCGCGCGAAGAAGCCCTGGTTCGACAAGGGCATCGACGTGTACAACGCTCCGGAGAAAGGCCCCATCCTCGCCTACGTGACATTCCAGAACCGCGACAAGGACGGGCACGCCCATTTCGATATCGCGGTGAGCGACACGAACAAGAACAAGCTCACGCTGACCTACCTCACCGACGCGGTCTACCCCGCATTCAACAGGCAGGGAACCGAAGTCGTCTTCGTGCGCCGCGAGCCCCACAGCACGCGCTTCGTCCTGAGCAAGGTTCCCTTTACCGCGAACTTCGACGAATACACCTCCGAAGACCCGATCGACATCTTCGTGCCCGACGCGAAATACCGGTACTACAACATATACAGCCCGAAGTACAGTCCCGACGGCATGCGAATCGCCTTCAGCTTCTTCGACGACGTGCACCGCGGCATCGCCGTCATCGACTCGGACGGCAAGAACATGAAAATCCTGAGTTCCGAAAACTTTGACGAACGCGACGTAAACTGGATAGACGACAACAGGATTGTTTTCGCAAGCAACAGGAACGGCATTTTCAACCTCATCGAGAAGGACCTAGCCACCGGGGCCGAACGCGCACTCACGAACGTCATCGGCGGCGCATTCACGCCGGTTCTCGCGGGCGACACGATGTACTACACGCAGTACGACAAGGACGGGTTCTCGCTCTACAAGCTCCCGTACGCAACAGTCGCGATGGTAAACGACACGACGGTGAACATCTCCCGGCGGGACAGCACCATCCAAGTCGCCGACACCGCATGGAACAACTGCGCAGATTCCAGCACAACCGCGGACTCTATCGCCGCCACGCAAATCCAGAATGACAGCGCCCAGGCCAACACGGCCGCGAACTGCACGTCCGGACCGGTCGTCACCATGCGCGATTCCGTCATCAAGATTCTCGATACGACCTACACCATCACGCAGAAGCCCGCCACCAACGAAATCGTACTCAAGGGCTCGCCCATCCCGCGCATCGAAAAGCATATCGAACTCGAAGACCGCGAATTCGCAGGCACCGAGCAGAACTACAAGCCCATCCCGACTGTCCCGCTGTTCATCCCGATTCTCTCCTTCAGCGAGAACGCGCCCGACCTCACCGTATTCGGCGAAGGCCAGCTCAAGGCGAAGGCGGGCCTCGCGATGATCATCTCCGACCCGCTCAAGAAGAACACCATCCAGCTGGGACTCCTCCTGGAACTCGGGCAGGGCTTCGATTACATCAACACCGACGGCCTCAACCCGAAACAGGAAAAGGAATTCTTCGTCGCGTGGGAGAACCACAGCACGCCTATCGACTTCGGCTTGTCGTACACCTACGCGAACTACACGAGCAAGGACACCGTCCGTTACGAAGACGTCCGCGCCAAAGAAGACAGCATCGGCGTAAGCCACTACGCTGTCCCCATGCAGGCAATCACGGGAGCCGCGGGCTACAGCCTGTTCAAGTCGAGCGACACCCTGCAGCTCGCTCTCGGCTACGACTGGGCAAACTTCGACCTTTACGAAGACAAGTTCGCCTGGACATACCATAAGCGCTTCAGCGCGATGGCCATGTTCGGAATTTACGGCGACGAGGAAGGCGAAGACGGCACGGGAATCAGCGGACAGGGCAACGGCTTCACCATCTACTACCAGTACTCGAACAGCGACCTTTACCGCCCGGGCACGTTCGCCGAAAGTTTCTACGTCACCGAAAGCGGCTCCATCAAGCCCAAGTACAGGAACTTCAACATCAACGAATTCGGCTTGAACCTCTACGGAAGCATCCAGAGCCCCCTCACCGGAGCACGCCTCGCCGCAGGCGCGAAGCTCGGCGGAATCTTCCACTGGGATACCGACGCGAAGGACTCCAACGGTGCCAAGGTAGACACGCTCGACTCGTACTACTACAGCGCCGTGTTCCTGGAAGGCTACCCCTACCTGCGCAATTCCGAGAGCTACACGCGCGCAGGCACCAAGACGGCCATGGCCGAAGTCCACTACCTCTTCCCCGTCTACGAGGACTGGCGCAAGGGATTCTGGATTTTCGAGACGCGCGGCTTCTACATAGACGCATTCGCGCAGATCGGCGCCGCCTGGAACAGCAAGTGGTTCGACACGGACAAGTTCACGGACCACGACTTCTGGGACCGCTCCGTGGGCATCTCCTTCAGGTGGAGCAACAAGCTGTTCTACAGCATCCCGCTCGACATCTCGCTCACGTTCGCCCGCGCCCTGAGCCGCATCGGCGACGAGAACGGGAGGGAAGGCAGCTGGAAGCCCTCGCCCATCGACATCCCGATTTTGCCGGACGCAGCATCGCCCACGCGAATCAAGTTCGCCATCGGCATGGGATTCATCAACAGCTGGCAATAAAAAAACGCCCCTCGGGGCGAAACCGTATTTTTCAGGAAACAGGCCGCGAGCAGAACCGCGGCTTTTTTAATACCTGTCGGCGACAAAGGTCTGGAGCTTTTCCCTCGCATCGGGCGTACGCGAAAGGACAAAGTCCTCGAGCAGGCAGCTCAGCCTGTACGGAATTTCCTCGTACGCGGGGAACGCTTCCTCGTCCGCGACAATAAAATCGAGCCCGCTCTTTTTCGCATGGTGCAGGAATACGGAATACAAGCCCCCCTTGATTTCCTCGTCGTCGAAATCAAGCCCGAGCAGCGCCGCATCGCCCAGCACATGGGCGTAGGGCAGGTTCGCCTTCACGTAGCGGCACACCTTGAAAAGCAGGTTCACGGGATCGGAAACGACCTCATCGTCATACTTCATGTTCGGTTCGAACACGATATCCTCGGCGAGGAAGTTCAGTTTGCCCACCAGCAGGCGGTACATGCGCTCGACAATCTCGCTCACGCGCTCGAATGTTTCGGCGGGGCCCTTCTCGTCTTCGGCGAAGCACACGACGGCAAAGCCGCGCTTGCGAATTTCAGCGGCCTTCGACAAGAAGGTTTCTTCGCCTTCGGAAAGGCTTATCGAACGCGCGATGCCCTTTCCCTGCACGCTTTCCATGCCGGTGAGCAGCACGTCCCATTTCGCCGACTGCACCATGACCGGACGAACCGTCTGGCCCGCGTTCACGACATCGCCGTCCCCGTCCAGGTTCACCGTCAATATCTGCGCACCGCCATTCCCGCCGATTACCACGCAGGGGCCCTCGTGCGAAATGTTCATCGGGTCCAGCCCGCTCAAAAGCATGTTGTAGCGTCGCGCCGGGATGCGCCTCGTGCGGCTTCCCTTCAGCGCCTTCACCATAAAGCGCACGGTCTCGGGGCTCGTCCCGCGGCTGCCGCCGATAACGCTCACGAGCCCGCCGTCGGAATAGCGCCAAATCCTCTTCGCGCATTCCTTAGCCGCATCGTTATCGTGCTGTCCAATCTTTTGCAGGTCGACGGTTTCCATCACGCTCATGCGGACCGGCGCCGTCCCCATGCCCTTCAGGTACGGGAACACGTCCTGCGTTTCGCCCGCGCCTTCGAACCCGATGCAGAACACCGGGAAACTGCTCACGCTGTACCACAGCGCCTCCGCCGTCTGCCCGGCAAGCAGGCGACCGCCGCGTTCCGACACCAGCGCCGAAACCATTATCGGAACAAGTTCCCCGCGCTCGTTGCAAACCTTGTCTATCGCGAACAGCGCAGCCTTCACGCATAAAGCGTCGTCCGCCCCGTCCAGAAGCAATATGTCGGCACCTCCGTCCAGAAGCCCGCGCGCCTGATCCACGAAGGCATCCACCAGTTCGTGGAATCCGACCGAACTTCCCGCACCCGCAGAAGCGATTCCCATGCAGCCCGCGACAAACTTGCGTTCGACGACCTGCCCGATTTTTCCCGTGCGGCAGTTCCGGAGGTCGTCGTCATATTCCGCCAGCGCCTCGCAGGCGACTGCGGCGCCCGCCTTCGCGATTTCGTAAGCCATGTCCTCCAGGCAGAACGGCCGTTGGCCGAACGCGTTCGCACCGCCGGTATTCGTGCGGATAATGTCCGCCCCCGCTTCCAAGTAGGCCCTGTGGACCTTCTTCACGCGATCCGGCGCCGTAACGCAAAGGACTGCATCATCTCCCAAAAGGTCGACCGGATGATCAGCGAACTTCTTCCCTCGGAAATCCTTTTCCTTGGGCATCTGGAGCGAGAGCTGCGAACCGAAATTCCCGTCCATGACGAGAATACGTCCGTTGCACGCGCGTGCGAAATCCTGGTAGGCCTGGGAAAGATTCACGGCAACCTACCTTCTGGTGTTCGGGACCTCACCGGGAAGCAGTTGCCCTGGACTCGTGCGCTGTGCGTCACGGCCCCTGAAATTCGGACTGCTCTGCTGGACTTGCGCCTTCTTCACCTCGGCCTGCACATCCATCAGATGCTTCTCCCAGGTTTTCATAGCGTCGTCAAGTTCCCCGCGTGCCTGGAGCATGAGCTCGCGCAGCTGCATCAGTTCTTGCATCTGCTCGCGCTTCATTATCCAGAGTTCTTCTTCTTCGGGCATGCGCTCGATATTGAAAAGCAAATTTAGGTAACGTTCCTCGGCTTCCTTGTAGGCCTTGTACGTTTCCTTGTACATCAGGTATCGATCGTCCACCATCGTCTGCTGAGGAGACGGATGCGTAGTACAACCCGTAAATACCGCTGCGCAGGCGACAACGGTAACGGCAAAGATGTTGCGGACAAGGACTCGCATAGGCTATTCCTTTTCCGCGCGCTTGATATTGTAGAGGCGTTCGTGGGTGATATGGCTTACGAAAGTCGCCGTGTCGTTCGTCGCGGGATTCACCATGGTGTGCTTGCCCACCTTCACTTCGCGTTCCTGGCAGGGCACGCCCGTCTCGGGGTCCATCATCACCTCGTATTCGGTATCGTATTCGGCCTTGTGCCCCTTGGTGTAGGCGATGAACTTCTCGGGAACAATCTTGCTGTTCACATGCTGCTCCCAGATGTAGTACGGGAAGCTTTCCGTCTCGTGCAGGTAAATCTTGTAGTCCAAGCAATGGCGGTGGTCGCGGTTCTCGAACCCGCGGGTCACCACGGAATCGATCTTGATAAGCGCGAAATTGAGACGGCCCTGATCCTTGAGCATCTGCGTGATGTTCGCCTTCACCGGGACGGTCCCCGTCAGCATGTGGTCCATTTCCCAGCGGTGCTTCTCGAGGCGCCTCAGGTGCGGCTTGTAATCCGGATTCAAAAGCTGCTTGCGCCAGCGTTCGGGCATCGGGATATGCGCGAGCAGCGTGTCATAGCCATCTTCGAGCCCCGTAATGCTCACCATATCGCGGTCAATCGCCGCGAAATCCACTTCCTTGACGCGCCAGGCGAGTTCCGACGGCATGAAGTTCTTGAGGTACCCGCGGGAATTGTCCACCCTGTAGAGACGCTTCACCTTGGTCGTATCGCCCGCTGTCGAATAATTCAAGTCCACATAGGCAGCGGTAATCGTGCCCATCTGCTCTTCACCCTTCAGGTCTATTGTCGCAAAGTAACTTTCGGTATAGACCTCCACGTCCACAGGCTCGGAAAGCTTGTAGTTGATGGTCACCTCGGATTCCCCGCAACCGGCAAGGAAAGCAGCAGGCAGAAGGCCTAGAACACCGATAATTTTTTTATAAAGCATGTATATCCTGTAGAAAGTTGAAATTCAGAATGGGGCACGAACGGGACTACGACCTAGATCTTGTTCTTGACGAGCGTAATCTCTTTCACGGCAAGGAGGCGGTCGCCCGTAGTAGCTTCGATGACGATCTGGCCCGGAGCCCTATGACGGGTAAGCTCGGCGGCAGTCATGAGTCCCCCGCGCTTGGAATGGCCCTGGAGCGTATAGACGCTCACCTTCTCGTTCACCTTGGTCTCGTAGTGCCAAATCTCCTTACCCTTATTTTTTTCCGTCCCTTCGTAGAACGCTATCTTGAGCGTCGGGAAATCGAAGCCCGTCCCGTAGCGGAACTGGAGAATCATCGGGTTGATGAGTTCGAATTCACTTGTCGTGTCGGCTACCAGCTGCATCGCCGGATTCCATTCGCGGCCGCACACGATATGCGGGTCTTCGGTGGAGCAGGACGAGAAAAATGCCCCCATGGCAATCACCAAGAGAAGGGCGATTCTTGCAAGTTTATTCATTTTGAGCCTCCCTGGAAAAATACCTAATTAACAAATTAGCAAAATCCCCCAAAAATGCCATATATATGGCGCAGTTTTTACATTTTATGGCGATTTTTGCGTTTAAAGCCGCTTTTAGCGGGCCAAAACGAGCATCATTTCGAGGTGAGGGGTCTGCGGATAGAAGGCAAAAGCCTCGGCGCGGCGGATTTTGAAGCCAGATTGGGCCAAAACGGCCGTATCGCGGGCAAGCGTCACCGGGTCGCACGACACGTAAATCAGGCGGTTCACGGAGGATGCGGCAAGGGCTGCGGTACAGCTCGGCGGGAGCCCCGTACGGGGCGGGTCCACGATAAGCGTCGCGGGGGTGTCCACGACGTTTTCTTGCAGCCAGTCTTCGGCCGGGGCGGACACCGACTCGCACTTTTCTGACAAATTAATTTTAGCGTAGCGGAGGCAGTTGTCGTCGCGTTCCACGGTCGTCACACGCTTGAACTTGTCTTCGAGCATCGCGGCAAAGAACCCTACCCCGCTAAAGAGGTCGATGAGCCAACTGTCGCTTGCTTCACCGATTGCAAGACCCTCGTCTACGGCGTCGCGCACGGCCTGCACCAGCGAGGGCAACAGCGAGAGGTTGCTCTGGAAAAAGACTTCCGCGCCGGCATGGACGTTTTTGCCCGCAACAGGCACGACGCACGAAGGATCGCTAGACTGAATCCCGGGAGCAGACGACCCGCGGGCATCATGTCTGTCCGTACCGCAGTAGAAGCGCACATCGCCCGCGCCATTGTCAAAGAGGTTCACGTCCGTTTCACTGCCCCGGCGGAACTTGCCCGCAAATATCTCGCGGGCCTTGCCCTGCAAAAAGCAGTTCAGCGCGGGCGACAGCACCGGGCATTCCTTGAAGAGCGCGATGCGGTTGCTTTCTGGCATGCGGAACCCGAAACGCACGATGTCCTTTTCCCCCGCACGGTCGCAGGTCACCACGACGCGGGCGCGGTTGCGGTACCCCCACGCGGGGCCCGTATGCACCTTGAAATCTTCGGGCAAATCGATGCGGGCGATGCGCCGGAAGTTTTCACGCTCGACACGCGCCAAGTATTCCGCCTGCTTTTCGCTGTCCAGATGCTGCAGGCTACAGCCGCCGCACTTGCCATACAGCGGGCAGCGCGGTTCCACGCGGTCGGGGCTCGGTTCAAGAATTTCTACGGCGCGTCCGCGGGTAAAATCCTTCTTCGCGAACGTGAGCGCCACCTTGCAGAGTTCCCCCGGCAAGGCTCCCGCAACAAAGCACACGCGACCATCGGGCAAGCGCGCCATGCCCTCGCCACCCTGCACCATCTTCTCGATACGGACCTCGAACGTTTCGCGAGCGGGCTTCAAAAAAGCGGGGCGGTTGGGAGTCGGCCTGCGCGACCTTCCTGGCTTGTAAAAATTGCGGGACATCGGGCATAAAGATAGAAAAAACACATATTCAGCGCCAAATACGAAAAAAGGCGCCCCCGCACACAGGGAACTTTCCTATATATTAAAAAAAGGAGAAATAAACATGAAGCGCTCCCTCTACACAGTATTTGCCTGCACAGCATTCCTCGTCGCCTGCGGTGATGACGACTCGTTTACCCCGAAAGTCCCCGAGTTGCCTGGCGAAGTGGCCGACATGGACGAGCTCAAGGAGTTCGAGTGCAACGACGACCTCATTGGCAAGAAGGTTTATGTGAAAGACCTCGAAACGGACTACGAATGCGATGGCGACCATTGGTTCGAGGCCGTCGATACGGGCAAGTCGAGTTCGTCTTCCAAGAAAACGTCTTCGAGCAGCGCAAAGTCCAGCAGTTCTGCAGAATCTTCGTCCAGCGAGAAATCCAGTAGTTCCGCAGAGTCTTCATCCAGTGGAAAGTCGAGTTCCAGCGAGACAAGCGTGTCCAGCTCCGCAAAGTCGAGTTCGAGCTACACAACCCCATTGCTCTCTCACTGCGATATAGGTACCGACGAAAACTGCTTTAAGGACGCCCGCGATGGTCAAACATACAGAACGGTCAAAATCGGAAATCAGGTTTGGATGAGGGACAATCTGAACTTCAGAACAGGAAGTAGTTCCTGCTATAACGATGACACCAGCTTCTGCACTAAGTACGGTTTGCTCTACACCTGGGCAACAGCCTTAGACAGCGTTGGCGAATTCAGTACAAACAGCAAGGGCTGCGGATATAACGCATTGTCGTGCCGACCAGTTTCTCCGACATACGGAATCTGCCCAGATGGATGGAGAATTCCTTCAACCATCGATTGGAGTATTTTGTTTGGTAAGGTTGGAGGCAAGGATGTTGCCGGCAAAGCCCTCAAATCCGCATCTGATTGGCTAAACGACGGCAACGGGACAGACGAAGCATCGTTCACGGCCTTGCCGGGAGGACGTTTCGAAGAAGGAATATTCTATCTCATAGGTAACGATGCATCTTTTTGGGCCAGCAATCCCAATACTACCACATATGTCAGATTAGTTGATTATGTAGCTATGTCTGACGATCTCGACAAGGCAGCTCAGTACCAGACTGAACCATACAACAAGCGTTACATTCGTTGCATCAAGATTGATACTACTCAAACAGCATCTTCGTCCAGCATCACACCGAAGTCGAGCTCTAGCGAGACAAGCGTGTCTAGCGAAGCCCTATCGTCGAGCAGCGAAGCCTCTTCGTCCAGCGTAGAATCGAGTTCCAGCGAATCCAGCAGCAGTTCCGTGGCGCTTGCTACTCCCTGCAAGACAGCAACCGAAGACAACTGCGAATACGGGTCCTTGACGGACGAACGTGACGGAAAGACCTACAAGACCGTCAAAATCGGCGAGCAGGTGTGGATGGCGGAGAACTTGAACTACGCCTACTTGCAGCCTACCGAAACCATGGATTCCAGTAGTTTCTGCTACAAAGACAATGCGAGCAACTGCGACAAGTTCGGACGTCTTTACCTATGGAGTGCGATAATAGATTCAACAAGGCTTGCAACAGATGCAAACAACCCGAAGGATTGCGGCTTTCAAAAAGAATGTGATCTAGGCAAAATACAGGGAATATGCCCCGATGGATGGCACATACCGACAAATGACGAATTTAAAACTCTGATGGCAGCGGTGGGTGGTGATTCCATAGCGTGCAAAATGCTCAAGTCTACCAGCGGTTGGAGCAACTACGGCAGTGGTACGGATCCGTTCGGTTTTACAGCACTCCCTGGCAATATCCGGTTCAACGACGGGACATTCAATTATGAAAACGAATATGCGCAGTTCTGGAGCACACGCGAATTCTCAAAGCTATACGGAAACACTTTGTACCTATTCACCAATAACAAGAATGCTTATATAAGCGTTACACAAAAAAACTACGCTGTATCCCTCCGCTGCATCAAGGACTAGCGCATTCAACCCGCAACTACTGCACTTTATCAAAAAAAAAGCCGCTCCGCATAAGCAAAAAGCATTTTATTGTTATCTTTGTGCTCTAAAATGACGACAATCATCTTGCCAGAAACGCTTACCGCGGCCAACAGCAAAGAACTGCTGAGGAATTGCACAAAGCAACTCCGCAGCGGTGCCTTGTGTCTCGACGGCAGCAATCTCGCAAGCATGGACTACAGCGGCGACGCCTTCTTCGCGCTTTTGGCGGAACTTTCCGAAAAGACGGGTAACACGCTCACCCTCGCCCACTTCAACGCAGACATCAAGGCGCACCTTTCCGCCCTCCGCAGAATGGAACCGCCCGAAAAGCCGCAAAAGGGCACGAACAACATCCTCGAGATGCTGGGCGGTGTCGGGTTCGCCGTATTGAAGGAAACCTTCGAGGTCCTGACGCTCCTGTTCATGTCCATCTACTGGACCATCTTCGGGCCGTTCGACAAGGGCAAGATCCACTTTGGCGGTGTCGCCAAGCAGATGTTCAAGTCGGGCAGCGAGGCCATGGGTATCTGCTTCCTGTTCGTCGGGCTCATTTGCCTTACGATGGCGCTCCAGAGTTCCATCATGCTGAATGCGGTGGGTGGCGGCTCCTACCTCGCCTCGGGGCTGGGCTTCCTGATTTTCGCGGAAATCGGCCCGCTCCTTACGACCATCATTCTCGCCGGGCGTTCCGGCAGCGCCATGGCCGCCGAAATCGCGAACATGAGCGTGTGCGAAGAGGTCAAGGCCATCAAGTCCATGGCCATCCCGCCAGTGCAGTACCTCGTGGTTCCGCGTTTCATCGCCCTGAGCATCACGACGCCGATCCTCTCGTTCTGCTCGTCCATCGTCGGCAGCCTCGCCGGGTTCCTCATCGCGTACTTCTTCTGCGACATTTCGTTCTCCAACTACATGATGGGCATCCGCGAAGGTATCGCCCCCATCACGTTCCTCAAGAGCACCATCAAGGCGCTCGTGTTTGGCTGGATCGTGACGCTTATCGCCTGCAACAAGGGGCTGAACGCCCACGGCGGTGCCGAAGCCGTCGGTAAGGCGACTACGTCGAGCGTCGTCGCCGCGATTTGCACCATCGTCATTTCCGACACCCTTTTCGCCTTCATTTTCTACTAGGAGCATTCGATGGAAGAAGAAATCCTCAAAGTAGATCACCTGAAGGCAAGTTACGGACGCGAGTCCATTCTGAAGGATATTTCCTTCGGCGTGAAGCGCGGCGAAATTCGCATGGTGCTCGGCAGTTCGGGCTGCGGAAAGTCGACGCTCCTGAACAACGTCCTGAAATTCATCAAGTCGGACGAAGGGACCATCACCTACTTCGGAAAGACCTTCGGCGCGAAGGAAGGCCTCGACAGCGAGACCCGCATGCGCACGGGCGTGCTTTTCCAGAGCGGCGCCCTCATAGCGGACCTTACCATCGCCGAGAACGCGATGCTGCCGCTCAAGCGCAGCATGCCCTACATGCCCAAAAGCCAGATGGAAGCGATTGTCGCCGACCGCCTGGAGAAGGTCCACCTGCTGCACGCCTTCCACAAGTACCCGGGCGAAATTTCGGGCGGCATGAAGAAGCGCGCTGCCCTCGCCCGCGCCATCGCGCTCAAGCCGGAACTGCTTTTCTGCGACGAACCTTCCACGGGCCTCGACCCGGTGACGGCCCGCTCGCTCGACGAACTTTTGCTCGAACTGCGCGACACACTCAAGGTATCGATGGTCATCGTGAGCCACGAACTCGAGAGCATCAAGATTATCTGCGACCGCTTTGTGTACCTGAAGGACGGCTACGTGCTCAAGGACGCGACCCTCGAAGAGGGAATGCAGTCCGACGATCCGACCCTAAGGCACTTTTTCAACCGGCAATGCCCCAAGGAAGAAAACTCCGCCGGGCTTTACCACTTTAATTTTATAGATTGATTCGGAGAAGCAATGGAAACCACCCGATCCGAAAGAATTAAACTTGGCGCATTCATGCTGTTCTGCGGCGTGCTTATATGCGTGTTCCTCGGCTACGTGCTCAAGCGCTACCTGAGCGAACAGTACGACAACTACTACACCATATTCAGCACCTCGGTGAACGGACTCTTTGTAGACGCGAAGGTCAAACTTAATGGTATCGACGTAGGTAGCGTCACGCGCATCACCATCAACGAAGAGAACCTGAACGAAGTCGTGGTCGCCTTCAAGGTCACGCACGGCACTCCCATCAAGATCGGCACCCGCGCGGGCATGACGGCGGGCATGAACCTCACCGGCGAAAAGCAGGTGGTGCTCTCGGGCGGCGCATTCTCGGAACCGAACGTCCCCGAAGGCGGACTCGTGCCGGCGGAAGTCTCGCATTTCGACCACATCACGAGCCAGGCGGGCGACATCGTCGCGCACGTGGATTCCGTGCTCGTGAACGTCAACACGCTGCTCTCCAGCGAAAACGCGCAGAACCTGAGCAAGGCCATCAAGAACTTCGAAGAAATGACGGCCAACCTGAACCGCGTCACTCAGGGCCTGGCAAAGCCCCTCGCCAACATCTCGAAATCCGCCGAATCGATACACCGCGTGATGGGTGAAATCGAAGAAGCGAAAATCGCGGCAAAGGCGGGCGAAGACCTCGACATCCTGAAGGAAAAGATCGACGCCATCGACACGAAGTCGATGAACGAGAACCTCACGAAGGCGATGGAATCCATCAGCCAGCTTTCGAAGCGCATCGACGGCATGGTCTACAAGAATCAGGACCAGGTCGGAGAGGCCATCGTGGAACTGAACACCGTGCTCGAGAACCTCGAAGAATTCAGCCAGAAAATCAAGAACAATCCCTCCGCGCTCATCCGCGAACCCGCGAAGACCCGCCGCAAATAAGGAGAGAGCATGAAGAAGTTTACGTTTGCAATTGCTATCGCGGCCCTCGCCGCCATGACCCTTACCGCATGCTTCGGCGGGAACACAAGCGAACCCACCCGCTACTACACGCTCGCCATCGAGAACATCGACATGCCGAATGCGGGAGCCCCCGGCGCTCGCCTGCAGGTGCGCAAGTTCGGCATCGAGCCCGCCTACCAGCGCAACAACATCGTCTACCGCGAATCCGCCTACGACTTCATGTTCTACGATCTCGACCTGTGGGCATCTCGCCCCGAGCAGATGCTCACGCAGGTTGCAAGCGAATACCTCGCGAAGAGCGGGCTTTTCCAGTCCGTGGAGACCAAGTCCGCCTCCAAACCGCAGTTCGAATTTACGGGCCACATCGACGCCATCGAAGAAGTCGACGAAGGCTCCTCGCAATACGCGAGACTCTCGCTCAGCCTTTCCTTCGCCAAGACCGAAGGGGACGCCCCCCTGTGGGAAAAGCGCTTCGACGAAAAATTATCCGTCGACAAGCGTGAACCCCGCCTTGTGGCCGAAGCAGTCTCCAAGCTGTTCGCCAAGTACATGGAAGAAGCCATCGGCGCCATCTCGCAGGCAGCTCCGTCCGCGCAGTAAGCCCGCGCATAGCGGCATACAATCCGCAATCCCGTGATTCCACGCAAAAAAGCGGGGACTATTCCACTTTGAAATAGCCCCGAAGTTTGCGTTTTTTTGCTTACATATATATCTTTAATACAAAATCATTTTTTGTGGAGATAATGTTATGCAGAAAAGCGCGATTTCCATAATGAAGAAAATGGCCGTCCTGCTCCTGACCGCAGGCATCGGCCTCTCCATGGCGGGCTGGGACGGCAAGTCCAAAGAAAAGCCCGAAACGACGGTCATCGACCAGAAGACCTTCTACCTCATCAAGAACGAGGCCAACCTCGCCTGGTTCGCCGATACCGTGAACCGCACCGCGGGCAAGAGCATGCTCAACGCCAAGCTGACCGCGCCCATGAACATGAGGCACAAGCTGTTCGTGCCCATCGCGGCAGGCAAGGGCGACACGCAGTTCGGCGGCATATTCGACGGCGACGGCTACACCATATCGGACCTCTACATCGACGCCGCCAAAATTGGCGAAATCGAGAACCCCAACTGCGAAAAGGAAAAGGCCAAGTGCAACGCCCAGAACGTCGCCTTCATCGCGGTTCTCGGCGGGGGCACGGTCAAGAACCTAGTACTCGAAAACGTCGACATCACCGCCTCCACGAACGCGGGCGACATCCTGAGCAAGGAGCAGCCGATTACGGTCGGTAGCGTCGTCGCCTGGCAGACATCCGGAACCATCGAAGCCTGCTTCGCCACCGGCAACATCCAGACCAGCGGCAAGGGTAACGTCGTGGGCGGCATCGTCGGCAACATGAAGGGCGGCACCGCCAAGAACAACCTGAGCACCGTAAACATCCACGTGAGCGGCGACGAATCGTACGCGGGCGGAACCGTGGGCGTCATCCGCGGGAATGTCACCCTCCAGTCGAACGCATACGACGGCAGCAGCATCGTCAACAACGGGGACGGCTCCATCGGCGGCGTGATAGGCCACCTCGAAAACGGGACGGCGACCTTGTCGCACTGCTACTACGACACCGACATCGCTGACGACGGCATCGGCTTTACCACGAAGGATACCACGAAGGTGGAACTCAAGGGATCCACCTCCGGCGAAAAGAACCTCAACAGCGCCACAGTCGTCTGCGGGCTCAACAACGGCAATCTGGCCGAGGGCTCATGCCCCGAGGGAATCTGGAACCAGGGCGCCACGCACATCTCGCTCAACAAGGCCTCGCTGAACGAAAACGGGAAAATCGTCTACCAGATTACCTTCGACGCGAACAAGGGCGTGTTCTCCAAGAGCGCGAAGACGAGCAAGCTGCTCGAAGCGGGCGAAACGATTACCGCGACCGAAATTACCGAGCCCCTCCGCGGCGACACCGTATTCGCGGGCTGGGCGCTCACCGCAGACGCCGAAACCCCAGCCGCAGACCTCGGGGTTGCCGCGAAGGCCACGACTGTCTATGCCGTATGGAAGAATATGTTCGCAATAACCTTTAACGCGAATGGCGGCGCATTCCTCAACGAAGCCGGAGAAACCGTAATCGGGGACGCTTCGAAAATCGTCGCCGAAAACGCAGAAATCAACATGGAAGGCATCCGCATAGGCACGACCTACGGGGTCGACGAGACCACCTTCTACTTTGTCGGCTGGGCCACCGAAGCGGACGCCGAAGAGCCGCTGGAATCGCTCGGGACAGCGACCGGCAACGCCACCTTCTATGCGCTCTGGCGCGAAGAAGTGACCTACACCGTGACATTCGACGCGGGCATCGGCGGGTATTCCGTCGCGTTCGTGAAAGAAGACGGCAAGGCGGTAAAGCCCGACGATCCGAAAGCCGAAGGCTACACGTTCGGAGGCTGGTTCAATGGCGAAACGGCTTACGACTTCGACGAGGTCGTCACCAAGGACCTGACGCTCACCTCCCAGTGGAAGCCGGTCGAATACAAGATCACCTACGAGCTCGGTGAGGGCAAGAACCACAAGGACAATCCGGCGACCTACACCGTCGAGACCGCGACCATCGCGCTTGGCGCCCCCACAAAAGAAGGCTACTCCTTCGACGGCTGGTTCTACGACAACAAATACACCGACAGGGCGACCCAGATTACGAAGGGCTCTACCGGCGACATGACGCTGTACGCCAAGTGGGAAATAGAGACCTTCACGGTTACCTACATGGCGGGCCGCTACGGGAAGGGAATCGTCGCATCCGACCTGAAGGAATACGGATTCGAAATCAACCTGAGCAAAAAGACCTATACCCGCGAAGGCTACAAGCAGACCGGATGGTCCACGACCGACGGCGGAAAACTCGCATACAAGCTCGGCGAGAAATACGACAAGAACGAAGGGCTTTCGCTATTCCCCTACTGGGAAGAAGACCCGGACGCCATCAGGCATAGCACCGTCGCGGCCGGCCCGAAGTTCGGGGCTGTCGCACACGGAAGGACGCTCGAGATCTACGGCATCGCCCCGGGCACAAGCCTGACCGTGTTCGACATGAACGGGCGCGCAATCCACAGGACGCTCTCGACATCCGCCAGCAGCTCCGTCACGATCGCGAAACCCGGCATCTACATGGTAAAGGCCGGCAACAACGTCGCGAGAGTCGGTATCAGGTAATCAGCCCTTCAGCAAGAAATCCACCGCGCGTTCCAGGTCTTCGACCTGACGCGCATGCACCTCAGCATAGCGTTCCGGAGCCCGGGACGCATATTCTTTATAGATTCCGGCATCGAGCAGCTGCACAAGGCGGTTCTTGATTTCGCTTACGGAATACGGGTCGAAATAGAGCACCGCGTCTCCGCATATTTCGGGCACGGAAGTCGTGCCGCTCGCCGCCACGGGCACGCCATAGCGCATGGATTGCACCGGTGGGTAACCGAATCCCTCGTTCAGCGAAGGGAACACGAACGCGTACGCATTCTTGTGCAGGAATTCCAGTTCCTTGCTTTCCACATAGCCGAGCAGCACAAAGCGGTCCCTGTGCTTGAGGTGGCGCAGGTACGCACGCGCATTCGTCGCCCCGGTAATGACCATCTTCATGTCGAGCGACTTGCCCTGCGATTCGTACATGCCCACCAGCTCGTCGAACGCGATGGCGGCGCGCAGGTTGTTCTTTTCCCAGCGGGCCCCGCTCGTGAGCAAGAAATACTTTTTCGCGGCAACTCCCGGCGGCAAAAATCCTTCCGGTTCATATTCCGTCATGGGGCTGTAGAATACCGGTATTTCCAAATCCATGAGTTCCGGGAAGAACGACTTGATGGACGCGCGGCTGTGTTCGCTCACGGTAATGGCGCGGACCTTGCCCTCGGCCATGCGGGCGGCAAGAGTCTGGTACTTGGGCTTGTAGAAATACTTCTTCCAGGATTCGCGGTAGCGAACAAGCGCTTCCATCTTCTGCCCGAACTTCTTCGCGAAACCCACGCCCGCCCAGCTGTACTGCATTTCGAGGGCGCGGACGCCGTGCCATGTGAACACGAAATCCTTCACGGAAATGTCCCAGCGTTTTTCGAGAGAGTAGAGCGGCGTGTAGAAAGTGTCGATGCCGTTTTCGTCAACGATCTGCTGCGGGGTCTTCTCGTTGATATCGAACAGGGGGATGCCCTTTTCCTTGCAGGCCTCGACAATCGCGGGGGCCAGATACTTCTTGCTGTCGAACGCACAGCAGAAACCCGCACCGCGCTTCACCAGCGCCCAGAAAATCACTTCGCCGTAACTTCCGCCGCCATGGAACTTGGCGCTATGGATGGGCTGGACCGCAACAAGGTTAAAAAGCAGGTTCATCCTCACCTCCCCAGGATTTTTCCGATAACCCTCAAGGGGAACACGAGGAACGGCATCTTCTTGTACAGCCACGCAAGCGACTTGGCGAAGGCGTAACTGCGGATGATGTAGGCGCCGGCGGCCCCCACCTTGCGGGTCTGGAACTCGAACGCTTCCTTCGCGTGCGCAATCACGTCGTCGTAATATTCGTTGATGGTAATGCTCTTGTCGGCATTCACCGTCACGGGAATGTTCTTCAAATTCGTGTAGAAATCCCTGCGCAAAATTTTCGGCAAGAAGAGATCCATGCTTGCGGGCACCTTGTGGCCGCGGGTATCGATGATTCGCGAGCCGAAGAAGTGCAACACCTTCGCCGTGGGCAAGAAACGGTTGCCGTAGGCCAGCTGGCAGTTCCAACCGCCGGGCATCTTCTTGGTGATGTAGCCGAACTTGAAGTTCGTCTCGGCGAGGCTAGCCATGTCGTAGGGGAAGTTCTTGGACACGCAATAAAGCCACAGCTCGTGCCAGGTCTCGAAGAACTTGCGCGCCTCGGGAGTATCCGCCGCAAACATCACTCCCCCATTGAAAATTTCGTCGTTCAGGATAGGCGAAAAGCCCATCATCTTCGCATTGTTCAAGACCTTCTTGCGGTTGATGGCCTTCGATAGGTTCGTGTGGAAATCGAGCACCGCGTAGATGCCGCCCATCCATTCCTCGGGAATCGAGAGGTCGCCCACGATCGCGATGTCGGAATCCATGTACAAGAAGTCGCCATCGACCACGTTGCGCATGACCGTCTTCAGGTAACGGGAGCGCAGCATCGGCGTGAACTTCTCGTCGAGCGTGAGCACCTTGAGCTCATCCACCGCATCCTTGAGAACCGCGCGCGGCCCCGTGAGAGTCGCCGCCGTCTTGTCGTCGGTCAAGAGCGTCACGAAGGCGCCCGGGTTATGCACGCGCAAAGAGGCGATCGCCACGAGCGTCTGCTCGCAGAAAAAATCCTTCGGGGAACTGGTCAGAACAAAAAGGTACTTCACCATGTCACAATCCTCCTAGTCCTTCCACCACGCATTGCTATCATGCGTAATGCGCTTTTCTTCGGGCGGGAGCTTCATATAGTCTCCATACATACGCTTGAGCAAATAATCGTAATTGGCAAAACTCGTGTACTCGCGGTTTTCGAACGGGAATACGGTCTGCGGAAGCATTTTTTCCTTGTCCAGGACGGAGTCGACGCGATTGTCGAAAAAGAGGCTCGTCACGTACTTGGACTTCTTGATATCGTAACGGCGATGGAACCATTCCACGAACCGGCAGAAGCGCTTGCGGCCCACGACATAGGTAAACGCATTCAGCACCCTCTTGTAAAAAAGATTCCAGGCATTCAGCGTCTTCGACGAAAAGTCCGTATCCATGGCAAGGCAAATGACGCGGATAAAAGCCGCAATCTGGCAATAGATTTTCGCAAAGAACATCGAAGACGGAAGTCCGTCGTACGGGAACACATCGACCCAGAGGCCGCCGGCTTCCTTGTGCCGATCCGCCTTTACCACGGTCCTGCCGTCGCATATCTTCGCGAACGGGTAGAAATAGTCGTCGCAGGTATCGTCCTTGACTTCCAGCCATTCCGCCTTCTTGACATTCTTGTCTTTCAGCAGGGCCAAAAGCTTGTCATAGTCATCGCGCATGACGATGATATCCAGGTCGTCATCCCAGGGGATAAAACCCTTGTGGCGCACAGCCCCCAGGAGCGTACCGCAAGCGATGTAGTAACGAAGCCCGTTCTCGTTGCAGATACGCGCAATCTCGTCCATGATGCCCATCAGGATTTCGCGATATTCCGCGTGTTCAATCTTTCTCATTTTGCACCTTCCGCCTGCTTACGGTCGTCATCGAGTTTTTTCTTCGCCACCATCCAGTAGAGCCCGAGGAGAGCGAGGATCACCACATAGACAACGGCCTTCTGCCACAGTTCAAGGATAAAGATATCCATGTTGATGACTATATAAAACACGATCAGGCCAACAATCCATACCGCTTGCGAAATGAGCCGCGAGGAATACGGACGGAGCCCCATCTTGAAAAGGTAGATGTTGTTGCAGACAATCGCTACAATGTTGTATGTAAGCATGGAGAGGGCGGCCCCCACCAGGCCAAACGCGGGAATCAGCAAATAGCCCGAAACCAAAGCGACACCGAGCGAAATCACATCCATGATAAGCGAATAGAGGCTCTTGCCCATGCCGTTCAGGACCACGATGGACATGCCGCCAAAACCTGCCACCAGGTGCACCAGCAAAAGGATTCCCAGGGTTTCCGGCTGCACGATAAAGTCCTTGCCCGCAATTCCGAGAATGAGGTCCGGGAAAAGCACGATGAAGAACCCGATGAGCAACTGGATAAACGTCACCATGAATACGCAATAGCTGTAAACCGGCTTCAAATCCGTATGGAGCCTTCCCTTGTCCATTCCCGCGACAACAGGCGTAAGGATAGGCGTAAAGCCCACGCGAATGGTCTGGAGCGCATTCGAAATGGTCACCATGATGCCGTAGGCGCCCGCCTTTTCGGGCCCGAGGAAAAGCATCACCATCCAGAGGCTGGAACGCACCAGGAACGAAGACACGAACTCGCCGAAACCGAGGGGGAGCGAATACTTCAGGAGAGCGCCGGAAACCGTTTTGCCCGGGCGGAGGGGCATATCGGGGAACTGCCCGCGCAGCAGCACAAAATGGACGCAGAAGCCGACAACCTGTCCGGCGAGAAGACCGAGCGGAAGGGCGTGCGGAATGTCCAGGAAATAAAGCGCGATGGACACCGCCGGAGCAAGTGTCACCGTCAAGAAGGAATTCACGAACACAGCATTCTGCGGGCGGCGATTGCCTTCCGACGCCGTGCTGAACACATAGGTGCCCACATAGAACAAGAGCGAAAGCGCGTACCAGGGCATTTCCTTCGAAACGAGCGGCGTGAAGGAGCCCACGAAAATGACCGCCGTACAGAACAGGGCGATGGCGGCCGAAATCCAGAAGGATTCCATGATGCCGTCGTGCGGAGAACGCCCGGAAAGCTTGTTCTGCGGAAGGTACCAGTAAAGGCCCTTGTCGAGGCCCAGTGTAGCGGAGTGCGCAATAGTGAGGAGGAGTGTCTGCGACGACACGAAAATACCAAACTCGGCAGCACCGAAAATACGCGCCATAACGAACGTCAGGAGCGGGCCGCAAACCTTGAGGATTGTACCCACGACATTGACGATCATGGCTTTTTTCAGGAACTTGCTATCAGTCTCTAAATTGCCCATGGTTTTCCAAATATAGATTTATTCCTCAAGGGAACCAGTCCAAGCATGGATAAGTCCCGATGAATTAACTATATTGTACGACAACACGACAAGGAGTCTGAATGTACTACGTAAATCCCATCATCAAGAGTTTTTTCCGCACGAACCAGCCCGAAGGACGCGGCAAATACGTGAGACTCGACCAGAACGAAAACCCGGATGGGATACCGCAATGGCTCTTTGACAAGGCGATGGCGAAAGTCACGCCGGAATACCTTTCCATCTACCCCGAAGAATCCAAACTCACCGAAGAATACGCGAAGGTCATCGGCCTCACCGCAGAAAACATCGCGCTCACCGACGGTAGCGTCGTCGCGATGGGTTATGCCATCAAGGTGTTCGGAGAACCGGGCAAGGACCTCATCTGCGTCACCCCGACGTTCGGCATGTACAAGGTCTACGCCGACATGCAGGGCATGAACACGAAGTTCGTCCACTACGAAAGCGACTACACGTTCGACATCAACAAACTGCTCGCCGAAATCAACGAGAATACGAGCCTCGTTTCCATCGTGAACCCGAACATGCCTATCGGCAACGCCTACACCATGGACGAAATCCGCAAGGTTCTCGACAAGGCCAAGGCGAACAACGCGCTCGTCATCGTCGACGAGGCGTACTACCTGTTCCACAAGGAAACGGCCCTCCCGCTCCTCAAGGAATACGACAACCTCATCATCCTCCGCACCTTCTCGAAGATGCTCTCCATGCCGGGGCTGCGCATCGGTGTCGTCATCTCCAGCGCCGAAAACGCCCAGTACATCCGCAACTACAAGCCGCACTACACGGTGAACGCGGTGGCGCTCGCCGTCGCCGAAGAAATGGTCGCGAACTACGACCGCGTCGTGAAAGAACTCACCGAGAAGTTCGAAGCCGGCAAGAAGTGCCTGCTCGAAGCCCTCGACAAGACCGGATATTCCTACATCCCGACGGAAGGATGCTTCATCTGCATCACGCCGAAGCACAGGACCGCCGAGTACATCACCGACGAGCTCAAGAACCGCGGCATCCTCATCTTCTGCGGCAAGGGCGATTCCGCAGGGTTCCTGCGCGTCACCATCTGGGACAAGAAGTACATGGAAATGTTCATGAAGGAACTCGTTCAGATCGACGTTCCGGAAGGAGCCTAATATGAAGCATATCGCCATCATCCTCGCGGGCGGAGTCGGAAAGCGCATGGGAGGCGCAATGCCCAAGCAGTTCCTCTCCCTCAACGACAAGCCCGTAATCGTCTACACGCTCGAGAATTTCCAGCGGAACGAGAACGTCGACGGCATAGTCGTCGTGTGCGTGGAAGACTGGATTGAGCACCTGAAGGAAATCCTCGACGAATACAAGATTACCAAGGTGAAGTGGATTGTCGCAGGCGGCGACACCTCGCACGATTCAACGAGAAACGGCATCTTCTTCTTGCGCGACAAGCTCGAGGACGGCGACCAGATTATCATTCACGATGCCGCCCGCCCGATCCTCCCGCAGGCGGCCATCAACGAGATGTTGCGCATCTCGCACGAGAAGGGCAACGCCTCGCTCGCCATCCCCTGCCACGAAACCGTGCTCTTCACCGACGACGGCAAGAGCGGCGACAAGGAACTCGACCGCAGTTCCATCATGCGCGTGCAGACCCCGCAGGCCTACAACTACAAGTTCATCCGTGAACTCTACGAACAGG
Source organism: Fibrobacter sp. (assembly GCF_017551775.1). NCBI lineage: Bacteria > Pseudomonadati > Fibrobacterota > Fibrobacteria > Fibrobacterales > Fibrobacteraceae > Fibrobacter > Fibrobacter sp. The sequence goes on from NZ_JAFZKX010000038.1 coordinate 40,663, forward strand.
CCGAAAAAGACGACAAGCACGACTTCATCTACGCGGACCTCGTCGCCATCTACTACGGCAAGCGCATCTATTTTTCCAAAGGTTTCACGAACAACATCAAGATTACCCGCAAGGAGGACATCCCCCTGTGCAAGTCCTTGATGAAGTTCAGCGAAGAAGACCTGTTCAATTCGTAATATCAGGAGTCAAAAATGTTCAAGACCATCGCCATCGGCTGCGACCACGCCGCCGTAGAATACAAGGACAAGCTCAGCGCCATCCTCAAGGAGCAGGGCTACAACGTCCTCAACATGGGTACCGATTCCACCGAATCCTGCGACTACCCGATTTACGCCAACAAGGTATGCGACAAGGTCGTTTCGAAAGAAGCTGACTGCGGCATCCTCATCTGCGGCACGGGTATCGGCATGAGCATGGCGGCAAACAAGAGGAAGGGCATCCGCGCAGCTGTCTGCGGCGACCTCAAGTCTAGCGAATTCACCAGGCTCCACAACAATGCGAACGTGCTCTGCATGGGCGCGCGCATCATCCCCTTCGAACTCTGCGAGCAAATTACGAAGAAATTCCTCGAAACCGAGTTCATGGGTGGCAAGCACAAGGTGCGTATCGACATGTTCGAGCCCGCCGAATAAAAAGGCCTCTGGAATCCCGTTCCGGCGGGATTCCTTCCAAATCACACTTTTTTACACTCGCTACGCATTTTTTTTACTAAATTAATTGATGTATGGTACAGTTTAGTCAAACGTCCTGGCAAGAATTCTCGCTTCCCAATGTTATGGAAACGCTTCAATATGCGCCCCTGAATTTGACTATCGGCCAAAATCCGCTGCTCCATTACATCTTCCCGAAGGAACTCGAAGCCGGAGCTACCATCAAGTACCAGCTCCAGTACGGTTTCAAGATCATCCGCTGGACCGGCATCATCAGTTCGATAAAGGACAACTGCATCACCGTCCGTCTCGGACAGGGCCCCTTCCGCGGATTCACGGCCAGCCACAAGTTTGTATCCGAAGGGCACATGACCGCCTGCTACGACGACCTCTCGTTCCAGGGCTTTACGGCAGTCCCCGAAGAAACTTTCGCGGAAATCGCCTCCAAGGCGAGCCTCGTGTATGCGATATTTGCCCGCAAGGCGGCACGCGACGTGTACCTCGCCGTAGAAACCCGCAAGAAGACGCAATCCTTCGGCGCTCTCGATATCGGAGCCACCGCCGGCTAACGCAACCGGTAACATTCCCATGTACAGGAACATGAGACAGGCCCTGCAGGATCTGGAGAAAGCAGGTTTGCTCAGGCGTATCCGCGAAGAAGTGGATCCGCACCTCCAGATGGCAGAAATCGCCCGCCAGGCATTCGACCGCGGGGGCCCTGCGCTCCTTTTCGAGAAGGTGAAAGGATGCCGTTTCCAGGCGGCGGCGAACATTTTCGGGACCCGCGAGCGCATGGAATTTCTGTTCCGCGATACGCTAAAAAGCACGCGGACCGCAATCTCCTTCAAGTCGAACCCGGTGGATTTTTTCAGGCACACGACACCCGCAGCGCTATTCCGAGCGGCGAAAGCGGGCATCCGCGCGCTCCCGAAGCGCTCGGGCAGCATCCGCGACTTCGAGGAATGCACGCTGGCCGACCTCCCGCAAATCGTGGGCTGGCCCGAAGACGGCGGCGCCTTCGTGACGCTCCCGCAGGTGGCATCGCGCCCGGCCGAACACGCAGGCTTTCTGCAGACGAACCTCGGCATGTACCGCGTGCAGATTTCCGGCAACGACTACGCGGCAGACGAATGCGGGCTGCATTACCAGATAAAGCGGGACATCGCGCGCCACCACAGGAAGGCAATTGAGGAAGGCCGCCCGCTCAAGGTGAGCGTGTTCATCGGAGGTCCGCCCGCCCATACCGTAGCCGCGGTGATGCCCATGCCGGAGAATTTGTCCGAACTGACTTTCGCCGGAATGCTCGGCGGGCGGAGATTCCGCTATTTCGAGCACGATGGTTACCTTGTCTCCAGCGATGCCGAATTTTGTATTTTAGGGGAGATGGCTCCAGACCTGAAACCAGAAGGCCCGTTCGGCGACCATGTGGGGTACTACTCCGGTAAGCACCCCTTCCCCTACATGCGCGTGAAGAAGGTGCTCTGCAAGAAGAACGCCATCTACCCGTTTACTTCCGTAGGCCGCCCCCCGAAAGAAGACACCATCTTCGGGGATTTCATACACGAGCTCACGAAGCCGATGGTACCCGCATCCATCCCGGGGGTACACGCGGTTCACGCGGTCGACGCCGCCGGAGTGCACCCGCTATGCCTCGCCGTCGCAAACGAGCGGTTCGTGCCCTACGCCAGGCCCGAAAACCGCGAACCGATGGAACTTCTCAAGACAGCGAACGCGCTGCTCGGATTCAACCAGGTCTCGCTTTCCAAGTACCTGATGGTGGCCGCGAAGGAAGATGCAAGCGGCACGCTAGGTGCCAGCGAAATTTCCGCCGATAGAAGCGCAAGGCAAGACGCCCGCAGGTCACTGGATGTCCGCGACGTGCCCGCATTCTTCGCGCATATCCTCGAGCGCATCGATTTTTCCCGCGATCTGCATTTCCAGACCTCCACGACCATCGACACGCTCGACTATACGGGCACCAGCCTGAATCACGGGTCGAAACTCGTCATCGCCGCCGCCGGACTAAAGCGCCGCGAACTGCGCAACGACGCCGCGGACCTAGCAAGCCTGGCGCTACCCGCCGGCTTCACGAGCCCGAAAATCGCCATGAAGGGCGTTCTCGCCATCCAGTGGAACACAACGGGGGCCGTACCTTCGTCCGGCGACATCTCCCCCCTGCTGGATTCGCTAGCGAAGTGGGAGTACCGCGAGAACTACCCGTGGGTAAGCATCGTGGACGACACTTCCACCATCGGCGCCAGCACTCCAAAGAGCCTCGACGATTTTATCTGGATGACATTCACACGCTCCGACCCCGCGCAGGACGCCTACGGGCCGGACGCGCACTTCGTAGACAAGCACTGGTCCATCCAGGCACCTATCGTAATCGACGCGCGCATCAAGCCGCGCCACCAGAAACCGCTCTGCGTTCCCGAAACCGTTATCGGAAGCGCAAGCAAGATTCTCGACAATGCGGGTTTTCCCTTAAGGAGGAGGAATGCGCACTAAGTTCATCGTTTTTTTATTGTCAACATTGTTCGTTCTTTCGGGTACGGCGGCCGCGCACAAATGCGGCATGGCATTCGCCTACCAGAATAGGAAAAACGCAGCCGCCAACCCCAAGGGCTTCGCGGCAAAGCGCATTACAATCGCCAGAGCCCAACAGAGCTGCGATGCCGACGCCTACTACGATACCGTCCTCACCCGCGAAACAGAGCACTTCCAGATTTTCTACACCCTCGACGAAGGCCCGCACGCCACGATTCCCGAGTTCATCGATTCGCTGGCCGTCGCGCTCGAAGACGCCTTCCATTTCCACACGGTAACCATGGGCATGCGCATCCCGATGGGTATCGACACTACAAGCCATTACCAGAAGCCCGTCAAAAAAGGACTCTACCCCATCGAAGTCGCCGACATAGACTTCTTGCGCGACCCCTACAACACCTTAGGCTCGGATTACTGCCACGGCTGTTACGGAATCACCTTCCCCGATCCCAGTGCCAATGGCGACCACAACAAATCAGGAATCATCATCGACAACGACTTCCACTATGTGCCCAAATATTCCAGTCGCGAGGGTTCTCTCGTAAAAGACGGGAAAGTCTGCAACTACCCCCTCGCCTCGGAGGTCCAATACAACCGAGCCCATGGTTATTCCTATGCCGACAATTGGGACAAGGCCATCCGCGTAACAGCCTTCCACGAGCTCTACCATGCCGTCCAGTTGCGCTATACCCACCTGTTCGAGCACTGGTCCCACTGGATAGAAGCCTCCGCCACGGCAAACGAAGAAATCGGGGTCCCCGACGTAAACGACTATTTCTTCTACATTCCTTATTTCTTCAACAGCATGAACGAATTTCCGCTTTACCTAGTAGATACCATCGCTTATGGCGACTACGGAGAAAGCATCCTGTACCTGTACCTCTACAAGCACGTCGACAAGCATTTCGACAAGGAAATCTGGGAGAACTTTGCAAAAACCCCCAACATATCTTTCGAAGAGAATCTCGAAAAAGTACTCAACAAGCGCAACCTTTCCGCCGATTCCGTATTCCACGATTTCGCGACACGACTCACCCTTTCTGGAGAAAACGCCAATACAGTCGACAAAAAACTCTGGGTATGGGATGACCAGCCAAACTGGGAATCACCCAGGATAAGGTCGGCAAACAGCAACTATTCCGACAGCAAGGAAGATTATTACTACGGCAAAGAAACCTCCGCCTCCAACAAATTCGTACCGGACACTTCCTTGTACTCATTCCGTTATTACGCAGGCGGAGAACCGGACCTTGAAAACTACAGGGGGCGCGCCTCCGTGCTCCTGTTCAACGGGAACAAGACCGAAATCCGCAGGATCGCCAACACTGGCACAATCGATTCCATCAACAGGGAAACCTTCCTCGCCGATTCCATCTTGTGGGTATTCAGCCGGTTCGCGAACCCGAAGAGCATCCCCGAAGTCATCAAGGATTCCACGCTGCGCGCATTCCCCGTTCCCTGGCGCGGTTCCGGCATGCTGTGCTTCACTCCGCTTCCCGACACCAAGAAATTCATCGAAATCCGCACGGGCCGTGGTGAACTCGTACTGCGCGAGCCGTACACCAAGACGACGCACTGCATCAGCGAAGAACGCATCAAGGAAAAGATGAAGCCGGGCGTATACCGCTTCCGCGCAGGCGCCAGCGGAAAACTCGAGAAATTCCTGGTAGTGTACTAAAGCAACTCGCCGATCCAGGGGAAGAGATTGTCCTGGTTCTCGAGTTTCGCGAGGAGCGACGTGTCGGGCTTCTTGCAGCCCTCCGCAAGCCCCGCCATCGCAGAGGCATAGAGCGAGCACACGTTTTTGTAATGCCCGTTCAACCGCGACTTCGCATAATCCGCCGCGGACTTGTTGTGAATCATGAACGCCCAGTCAGAAGCCTGGAACAGCAGGAGTTCGCGGGCCATCTGCTCGTAGAAGCGCCGGTAGAGTTTCGCCTGCGCGCCACCATTGCAAGCATCTAGCGCCTTCTTGAGCGCATCCATTATCCCGCGCATGCGGAAGAACAGCGGGTACTCCCAGCATACCTCGTCGTTCATCCAGACTTCGCCGAAACCGCCCTCGCCCCACGAGGAGAACGCCGGGTTATGTACGTCCCCGTCGCACGAGGAATGCATCGTGGATTCCAGCGACGCCATCTCCACCGTATTGGAACAGGCGGCGCGTTCGAACATCTTCTCGATGAATGCGGGGCCTTCGAACCACCAGTGCCCGAAAAGTTCCGCATCGTAAGGGCAAAGGATGGATACCTTGTTGCCCTCCATCTTCGGGAGGAGTTCGGTGACGGTAGCCTCGCGGTTAGCCACAAAGAGCCTCGCGTGGTCTTCGACCAGGCGGAGCGCGTTCCACGGGCGGTAAACTTGCTTGTCCTCGCTACCCGTAATGCGGTAGTACTTGAGCCCCGTCTCGATGGGGGTCGAACCCGCCATGAAGTAGTCGCCCAGGTAATCGGGCTCGCGTTCGTATGCGATATCCTTGAAGAACTCGCGGTATTCGGGATGCCCGGGGTAGCCTGTCTTGCGGCTCCATACTTCCATGGAACTGCCCTGTTCGCGGCCCATGCAATAAAGCCCCGCAGGGGTCTTTATTGGCGCAAATACTCCGTATTTGGGCGCGGGCTTTGCCAAAAGCACGCCGTGGGTCTCGAGGAAAAAGTACTCGAACCCGAATTCGGCGAGAAGGCGGTCAAGACCTTCGAAATACCCGCATTCGGGGAGCCAAAGCCCGCGGGGCCTAAACCCGAAGGCTTTTTCGAAAGCCTTCACGGTCACGCCGAGCTGCAGGCGAATCGCCGTCACGTCGGACTGGTAAGCCGGCAAAAACGGATGCGTCCCCACGCACGTAAGGAGCGTGAGCTTGCCGCAATCCGAAAGCCTCTTCAGCGAAGGCACGATTTCGCAATTGCAGATGCGTTCCCAGTAGTCGATAAGCGAGCGCTGCCTGCGGGCATAGAAATCGATTACGGGCAATCGTTCCGGATCGTCCGCGAAGCGCACGCGTTCCTTTTCGAGAAGCCGTTCCTGCATGTGCAGGTGGCGCGTGAATTTTTTCAGGAGCGATTCATCGGTGAGCATCGCGAGGAGCGCCGAAGATACGCTCAGGTTGAGCGTCCCGGGCACGCCCTTCTCCTCGAGCCGGAAAAGCATCTGCACCACCGGCAAATACGTCTCCGCCATAGCCTCGAAAAACCAGTTCTCTTCCAAGAACCGGTCGTATTCGGGTTCGCGCACAAAAGGCAGGTGCGCATGCAACAGCAGGTGTATCTTACCGGGCGCGGACAATTTGCCCTCGGGGTCTATCGAGCAGGCGCGCCTACTCGGTACGCTTCACGACGATGGGGACAATCGTTGTCGGGAAATCGCCATCCTTGTCGGTCGCGAACACCGGGATAATCTTCGTAGAATCCGGCAGGTCTTCTTCAAAGCTGAAGGTGCCGTCCGGGTTCAGCGGGAACGGTTCGCCGCGCACCTGCAGGTGAGCGTCGGGGCGCGTGCCGCCGTAAACGATCAAGCGGGTCTTCACCCACAAGAAGAAATCCTTCCCGTAGTTCACGGAATCCTTCGGGAGTTCAAGCTTGTTGCTCTTGAGGGCCGCACTCGAAAGCGCGCCCGAGAACATGGAACCCGAAGAGCTGGAAAGCGATTCGAGCCAGTTCTTGGCCGACATGCTCGAAAGGCCCGAGCTGCCGAAACCGCCCATGGCAGCGCCCCCGAGGGATGCGCGCACAAACACGTCATCGACATTCACTTCGGAACCGTTCGGGGTATAGGCCTGCACCGGCGCGGATTCGACCAGCGGCATAAAGTTCTTGCCATCGGCAAAGCCGAGTACGGCCACCGTATTGTCCGTAGCCTTGTTCTCCACATACCAGCTGCGGGCATCGGCAGGCACTTCCACATCGTGGAACTTGCGCTTCTTGGCGCGCTTCACGGTGAGGTCGCCCAGAACGTCGAACAAGCGGAGCACCAGTTTGCCCTTGCCCTTCTTCGCCTTCTTGATACGGTCTTCGGAAACATCCCAGAAAGCCTGCATCCAGTTCGGATCCTTCTGCATGAGCACGAGGTATTCCGGGTCGAAGGTCTGCGCCATGCTGGCAGTCTTCGTGACCGGCTTCGCGGCGGCCTTCACCGCAGTCGCCTTTTCGGCAAGTTTCCTCACCGCGGCAACCTTCTTGGCCACCGGCTTCGCAGTGACCTTAACTTTCACATCGTTCTGTTCCGATGCCTTCGGGGCGGACTTGGCCACAGCCTTGGCCGGGGCCTTCGCGGCCTTTGCCGCGGGCTTAACAGCAGACTTCACAGAAGCCTTGGCAGCCGACTTCACCGTCTCCTCGACAGCCTTCACAGCCTTCGCGGGCTTCTCCGCCGCAGTCTTCGCCTTCTTAGCGACGGTCTTCACCGCAGACTTCACAGCAGTCTTTATCTTGGAGGTCGTTTCCTTTACGGCCTTCTCCACCTTCTTGGTGGTATTCGTCTTCTCTGTTTTTTTCGTAGCCATTTCTAGCCTCCTACAGTAAAAAAACTATCGACGGGACTGACCCCAGTTGCCTATGCCCATAAGGCCCAGGCGTATGCCGAAGAACACCTCATCCCAGTTGCCCTCGGATTCCGAGAAGCGCTTGCCGCCCTGGAGCGCCAAGTCGAGAGAAATGCCCTTGCGACCGAGCGGGAAACCGGCACCGATGGAGCCGCCCACTTCGTAGACATCCGCGACATACCAGTTCTTGAACCATGCGCCAGCACGGTAGGTTACCCTATCCAGGAACGGATCGTAATAGAGCGTACTTCCGTCACGCTGGTAACCGATAGATGCGACAAAGTCATCCTGCGTCTCGGTCGTGCTTCTCATGTCGTAGCTGCGGCCGACGTTTTCCACGTCCTCGTCCCACTTGCGCCACTGCAAGTCCATCATCACGTTGTGGCGCTTGGCCAGGCGGTAGTTCACGCCCGTAGCGAACAACGCCGGAATCTTCACCTTGCGTTCGATGCGGCTCGGGACAAGCGTATCCAGTTCCGAGAAACGGAGCGTGTAATCCAGCTTGTTGAGGAGCGTATAACCCGTGGTGTACGAGAAGTAGAACGAAGACTGGCGCCCGCGGTACTGCACCGATCCGGAGTAGTAGGCCGGATGGTGTTCGATTTCCCAGGAGCCTTCCACGTAGTCCGTCAGTTCGGCGCTGTTCGTCGCCCAAATATCCTCGTCGGCGATGTCATCGTTGTTCGGGCCGAGCGTAAGGCTACGCATCATGCTGCCCATCACGATGTGCACGGATGCGCCGAGGGAGATGTTGCGGAGGTACGGGAGCCTCACGGCGTAAGTCGGGACAATCTCGTAAATGCTGCCCGAGTACTCGATTTTCGCATCGGCATGGGTCAAGGTATCCACGACGCTCTCGCGGATAGACGAAGAATAGTGCTGCCACAGCGAAACGCCGAACGCGCCAAAATCGCCCATCGGGAACGACAGGTTGAACGAAGGCGTCGAGATGTTCTTCGTGAAGTAGCTATCGCCGTTCGATTCGATGGCGTACATGTCCATGAGGAAGTTCAGGTTGAACACGACCTTCGTGTCGAAAGCCATGCGTGCCGGGTTCACGACAGAAAGGCCTTCCGCCTCGCCCGTCTTGGCCCCGCCCGCAAAACCGCGACCCGCGGCAGCGGCAGAACCGCCAACAGTCTGTTCTTCGCCCAAGGCGTCAATACCAATCATGGAAGCCGATGCGAAAGCGGCACAACAAAGGATCAATCCTAAAAACTTTTTCATTCTTCACCTCCGCGCTTGGTAGCAAGCCAGAGTTTGAGCTGAGCAGGCTGGCTGAACGTCTTGCCGAAATCGTATCGGGCGTAATCGAAATATTTGAAGAACACGTAGACCGAGTCACCATCCGCAGTCTTGTAGTCCGTATAAAGGGAATCCTTGTCCTGCAGCACCGGGTAGCCGAGACGCACCATCATCTTGAAGTTGCGTCCGTCCTTCGCCTGGTTGATGAGGTCGCGCAGGCCATAGGTCACCTGGAGCGAGAGCGAATCGCCGTCGTAGAACACCATGTTCGGATGGCCCGATTCAGCGACGAGTTTGCGGTTCACCTTGTACATTTCCATGCGGCGGATTTCTTCGTCGAGGCTGTCGACAAAGGAACCAACGACAACCTGGATAGGCAGTCCCAGTTCAGCGTAGCCTTCGGCGTCGTCTCGAACCAGATTGAGCTGGGCCAGGACGACCGCCTGACGCACGTCGTTGCCGTCGCCCTCTTCAAACGGGAAGGCATCGCCGTAGAAATCAGAAAGCGCCTCGAGAATCTTGTCCGACGGGTATTCCACGACGATGGAATCGAGCACGCCGCCATGCACAACGAGGCAATCCTCGCAGGAATCGTTGTAGACGACAATATTGCTCATGCGGAAAGGCGGAAGCCTCTTGATGTTCGTGTCCGAAACGGAGCGCATGCGGAACTCGGGCGGAAAATCGCTGTTCGGCCCGTAGAAGCGGTAAAGGCGCTTGGCCTCCGGTGCGGAGACGCGCAGCTGGAGGTGGCATGCGGGGCCGGCCTTCTTCATATCCTCGACAAAAGTCGAAGGCAGGTCAATCCTCACCAGGGAATCCTTCGCCCCGATGGAAAGATCGTAGGAGGTATCCGCGGAATTGTCCGCCTTCCATTCCTTGAGTTCTTCGAGCCAGTCAGTAACAGAGACCTTGCCCACGCTGTCGACAAAGGACTTCTTCTGCCCGTTGTCGAGAATCCATTCAAGCTTCAGGTCGAGCGTTTCCTCGTACGGGAGCGAATCCTTGGGGAACTGCTTGGCGCTATAGAACTCCTGGTTCACGAACAGCACGACGAAGGCGGCAGCCGAGTCCGCATCCTTCATCTCGCCGAGGAACGAGGAATCGATAAACGCGAAATCGAAGACGGCGTCGTGAGACAGGCCCGCCTGCGTACCGAAAACCACCCTTTCCGTCACGGCGAATACCGAATTGCCGGCATACGCTTTCGCGGACACGGGAGTAAGGTCTTCCACCGTGAGCATCTGGACCTTGTAACTATCAGGCAGCCCCTGGTCCGAAAGCCAGCTGCTCAAGCTCGAATCGCTAGAATCGAAAAGACAGGCCGTCAAGGCAATCGCCCATACGACCAAAAAAGACAATAACGCGATATTTTTCTTCTTCACTCGGAACTCCGAATCGTGTTGAACATTTTTTCGGACATTAATATAGAAAAAGAGCCCTGTTTTCGCCCAAATTCGGCAAAAAACACCCCCGTCTACGCACCTACACCCCCCAAAAAAACATATATTAGAGATAAAGTAGGAGACTATTATGAAATTACGTTTTCGCCTGGGTAAGTTTTTATTGTCCGTAACCGCCGTATTCTGGGCAAGTTGCAGTGACGACGCCCAACCCCTCTATGGCACCATTGGCATCGACGATTCCGTCCCGGAATCAAGCGAAACCCTGGAATCCAGCAGTTCAGTGGCCGTCAGTTCCGAAAGTACCGAATTGTCGTCAAGCGTCACTCCCGAATCGTCATCCTCGGCTCCCGACGAAAAATCGTCCAGCAGTTCCGTACAATACAGGCTCGCCAGCGACACGAGCGTGACCTGCAAGGCAGAACAATTCATTTACAATGAATGCGTATATACAGCCTCACCCATCAAAGACTGCTCGTCTCTCAAAAACAAACTAAACAGCAACAAGACTCTTTCCACTGAAGAAATTGCAGAAATCGAAGACGACCTGGAAGAATGCTTTGGTGAAGCCCCCCTTTACGGAGTCCCCTCCTGCATGAACCAAATGAGAGTACGCACAGATTACAAATGCTCTAACGGCACGACTTATTCCTATGCGAAGGACGGGCTCGTCTATACGACCCAGGAATTTATCGACCTGTTCGCGAGTAGTTCTAGCGCCGAATCCAGCAGTTCCGCCGCACCCTCCCCGCTCTGCCAGAAGACGGACTTCGTTTTAAGGGATATAGTCGCCGACAGTTGCATAGCCCAGAAATTGGATAGCCTTGTTGCCGCAGGCGAAGACGTTTCGGACAACTTAAAGAATTGCGTCAATTCTTCGTACCGCAGAGCGTACAATGGAGAATACGCGCAAACCCAGATTTGCGACGGCGAAACGACAGTAAACCCGCGCTACCAGGCCAAGCTGGACTCCATCCGCAAAGAAGTCGACAAGACAATCAATCTTTGCAAGGCGCCCGATGTTCCGGCCGATAGCGCCAAAACCCCTGCGGACAGCACCGTGACGCCGATAGACACCGCCGCGACATCACCGGAATAGCGCCTTATAAACACTTTTTCCTGCATCCCTAGTAACTAGGAACTAGGAACAAGGAACTCCAATTACTATATTTGCCCTCGTAAAATCAAGAGGACATTATGGCCCAATTTAACGCGCATTTTAGGAACATCAACGGGGACGATACCTACCCGCTGACCGACGTCATTTACCGCAGCAAGGTGGACGGAAGCCTGCTCGAAGTCGAGCACGACCGTAAGGCCCTTGCAAGCAAGAGCCCCGACGAATGGAAGAAGCTGTTCGCCGAACGCCGTATGAGCTTCGAACCCGCCGACATGAGCGGTATCTGGAGCAAGCGCGAGATGGTTCTCCCCGACATGCCGCTCGAAGACATCGTGACGATGCGCGAAGGCTGGAGCCCGCTCTTTGACGCCGCCCCGCTCGCCCGCGAACTCGGCATCGGAAGCCTCAAGGTCAAGCTTTGCGGCAACTCCCACACGGGTTCCTTCAAGGAC